>JBKJTK010000288.1:0-6858 GCA_046590875.1 Chiayiivirga sp. | reverse complement strand
GCGGCGATCCGCGGCCTGCCGGAGATCGACCAGGATCTGGAAACGTTCGCAGCGCGATTCCTCGAGCCCGGCACGCCATCGGAGGGCAGCACCTACGCGAGCAGCTTCTACGTCGACGGCACCAAGCCGGACGGCAAGCGCTACTGGACCTACTATGGCTTTCAACAATGCGGTGACGCGCTGGTACTGACGTCGATCAACGAGTCGGCGAAGGACTGATCTTCCAGTCGCTACAAGAACCAGGTGAAGGCCTGAGCCTCGCCGTTCGCCCCAGATCGCACGACCTATCGTGCAGCAGCCCAAACGACGAGAATGGGCGGACTTCGCCCACCTCCCGGCGCTGAACTCTCATGCCTACTCCCGCGCCCCTCGATCGCCGCGGCCTCACCGCGGCGCTCGCCTCCTACGTGCTCTGGGGCGTGTTTCCGCTCTACTGGTATCTGCTCAAGGCAGTGCCGTCGATGCAGATCATCGCGCACCGGGTGATCTGGTGCAGTGTCTTCGTGGTCGGGTATTTGTTGTTGCGCGACGGCGGCGGCTGGCTGCGGCGTGCGCTGCTCGCACCGAAGGTCGGGCGGATGCTGCTGGCCAGCAGTCTGCTGATCAGTTTCAACTGGGGTATTTACATCTGGTCCGTGACGCACGGGCGCGTGGTGGAAGCCAGTCTCGGCTACTTCATCAATCCGCTGGTAAGCGTGCTGATGGGCGTCGCGATACTGCACGAACGGCTGAACCCGGCGCAGTGGAGCGCAGTCGGCATCGCCGCTGTCGGCGTGTTGTGGTTGACCTTCATGCACGGCGAGATGCCGTGGATATCGCTTGCGCTGGCGCTGAGTTTTGCGACCTATGGATTGATCCGCAAACTCGCCGCAGTGGATGCGGTGCCCGGGCTTGCGATCGAAAGCCTCTTTCTTTTCATTCCTGCGCTGGCCTGGCTGGGTTGGGCGGAAGCACGCGGCAGCGGCGCCTTCGCGCACGGAGATTGGTTGAGCGATGCGCTGCTGATCGTCGGCGGTGCGCTTACAGCGCTGCCCTTGATCGGATTCGCCTACGGCGCGCGCCGCATTCCGTATTCGTTGGTCGGCATCCTGCAGTACATTTCGCCGACGCTGCAGCTGGCCTGTGGCGTGTTGCTGATGGGCGAGAGCTTCGATCGCATGCAGGCCGTCGGCTTTGCCTGCATCTGGTTGGCGCTGATCGTGTATGCGGTCGACGGCTGGCGTCGTTCACGCGCCGCGGTGGCAGTCGTCGCTGAACCGCATTGCGACGAGCATGTGCCGCCGTGCGATGGCGGTGCGCCGCCGCGGTAGCGCGCTTGTCTTCCTCCCCTTCAAGGGGAGGCTTGGCCTCTCCTTGAAGGAGAGGGGGAACATTCGGCGTCTTAGCGCGTAAAATCGCAGCATGAGCAAATTTCTCCCCGGCCAACGCTGGTTTTCCACCGCCGAGCCCGAACTGGGCCTCGGCACCGTGATGCGCCTGGCCGTGCGCAGTGTGCAGATCGTCTACACCGGCAGTGGCGAAGTGCGGATGTATGCGACCGACTCCGCCCCGCTGGCACGCGCGGAGTTTCGCTCCGGCGATCGTCTGCGCGCGCATGGCGAAGAAATGGAGGTCGATGCAGTCGAATCCCGTGAAGGACTGCTGCTGTATCGCTGCAACGGACAGCTGATCGCCGAGGGTGAACTCGATGCCGAGCAGCCGGTGTCGCAGGCCGATGCGCGTCTGATGGCAGGCCGTGTCGACAGCAACGAGAAGTTCGGCATTCGCCTCGAAGTGCTTCAACATCGCGCCGACGCACAGCGTCATCCCGGCGCCGGCATCCTCGGCGCGCGCATCGATCTGATCCCGCACCAATTGCGCGTGGCCGAAACCGCAGCGGGACGACGTCCGCCACGTTTGCTGCTGGCCGATGAAGTCGGCCTCGGCAAGACCATCGAAGCCTGCCTGATCGTGGCGCAACAACTTGCTTCCGGGCGGGTGTCGCGGGTGCTGGTGCTGGTGCCGGAAAGCCTGGTGCACCAGTGGTTGGTGGAGTTGCTGCGACGATTCAACCTGCGCTTCGCGATCTTCGACCAGGAACGTTGCGAAGCCATGGAGTTGACTTCGCAGGAGAATCCATTCGACGGCGAACAAGGCGTAATCGCTGCCACCGGCTGGTTGGCGCACGATGAGAAGCGGACGCGTCAACTCCTCGACGCGGGCTGGGATCTGCTGGTGGTGGACGAGGCCCATCACCTGGCCTGGTCGCAGCAACAACCCAGCGCCGAATACGCGCTGGTGGAAGCGCTCGCCGCAACCACCCCCGGCGTCATCCTGTTGACGGCTACCCCGGAACAACTTGGTCTCGGCGGCCATTTCGCGCGTCTGCGTCTGCTCGATCCGGCGCGTTATGTGGATCTGGCGGCATTCGAGCGCGAGACGGCGGGTTTCATCAGGCTATCGGCAACGGTCGAGCGGCTGCTGCAAGCCGAAACGCTGTCGAGCGAGGATGTGGAAACGCTGGCAGGATTGCTTGGAGAAGATGCGGCACAACTCCCTGCTGTGCTCGGCCGCGTCGCGAACGGCGAGACCGCGGCGCGCGATGCGCTGATCGAAACCCTGATCGATCGCCACGGCACCGGCCGCGTGATGATCCGCAACCGGCGCGCCGCGATTGGAGGTTTCCCGAAGCGCATCAAGCACCTCACGCGGCTGGTGCCAGCCGAGCACGATCCTTCGCTGGACGGCCGTCTGTTGGCAGAGTTCCACGCCGATGTAGGCTCGCCCAAGCACGTCGGTTCCTCCCGGCATCCCCGGATCGAGTCCGGGGCAGGCTCTGCCTCCGGGGACACTAGTGCATCCATGCACGTCGAGCCCGAACACGACTACACCCGCGATCCGCGCCTCGACTGGCTGATCGAACTGCTCGATCGCATCGCACCGGCCAAGTGCTTGCTGCTCTGCCGCTCGCGTGCCAAGGTGCAGGCGCTGGAGGAAGCGCTGCGCTTGCGTTCGGGCCTCAAGGTCGCGCGCTTCCACGAGGACATGAACCTGTTGCAACGCGATCGCAACGCGGCGTTTTTCGCGCAACCCGATGGTTCGCGCTTGCTGATTGCGTCCGAGATCGGCGCCGAGGGCCGCAACTTCCAGTTTGCGCAGCACCTGGTGTTCTGGGATCTGCCGCTGGACCCGGACATGCTCGAGCAACGAATCGGTCGCCTCGACCGCATCGGCCAGCGCGGCGACGTCAACTTGCACGTCGCCGTGATCGCGGACAGCCCGCAGGAACTACTGCTGCGCTGGTACGACGAAGGCTTGGACGCGTTCGCGAACGTGTGCCCGGATGGACGCGAGTTGTTGCGACGCTTCGGCGCACCCCTGGTCGCGTTGGCAGAAGACTACGGTGCGGGTGAGGCGCGCGAAGCCGCGCTGCTGGATTTGCTCGCACGCACCCGCAGCGTGCACGAAGAATTGTCGGCGCTGATTGCGGGCGGTCGGGATCGCTTGCTGGAGTTGGCCAGCCGTCGGGGTCGCTCCCGGCATCCTGCCTCCCCGGACACTAGTGCATCCCTGCACGTCGGTTCGGCCGCCGGCGAACTCGCCGAAGCCCTGCGTCTAGACGACATCGCCGCGCCCGACGACGACTACCCGCTGCGTCTGCTGGAACAGTTCGGAGTCCATCACGAACCACTCGGCACCCACATCTGGTTGCTCGACCCCGAGTACCTCACCATCGACGCGTTCGAGGAGTTCAAACACGGCCCGCGACAGGCCACGATGGATCGCGGCACCGCGCTCGGCCGCGACGATCTGATGTATCTGCGTGCCGACCATCCACTGCTACTGGGCGCGCAAGACCTGATGCTGACCTCGGAAAGCGGCAATGCCGCCTTCCTGATCGACGATGCGCTACCGGCGCGTACGGTGTTGCTGGAAGCGGTGTTTGTGCTCGAATGCGTCGCGGATCGACGCATGCACGTAGCGCGCTTTCTGCCGCCAACGCCGGTGCGGTGCGTGATCGATACTCGAATGCAACTGCGCCCGGATTTCGTTCCCGGCACTCGCGCGCTGCAACGTGCCGCGGATCGCCCCATCGACGTGCTGAAATATCGCAAGATCCTCGCCACCCTGCTGCCGCCAATGCTCAAGCGCGCCGCGCAGGACGCTGAATTGCTATCGAAGACGCTCATCGCCGACGCGCAAGCCGCGGCAGAAGCGTTGCTGGGACGCGAGATCGCGCGCCTCGATGCCTTGGCGCGGGTCAATCCGGCCGTGCATCCGCAGGAAGTGGCGACGTTGCGCGGGGAACTCGACGCCTTGCGTGCGGCCTTGCCTGCGGCGCGACCGCGACTGGATGCCTTGCGCCTGGTGGTGAGTCCGGATTTTCTCAATCTGCGCGGCTGATTTTCCCGCCCCGTTTCGTTGCGCTTCGTGGTCGCTACCTGCGCCGCTTGGTTCGAAACGGCCACCTTCCGCGCCAATACTGGATCACGAAAAAGCCGAATGCCATGCCGCCCAGATGCGCAAAGTGCGCCACTCCCACTTGCGCGCCGGTCACGCCGAGCACCAGTTCCAGCACCCCGTAACCCAGCACCAGCACCCACGCCTTCATCGGGATCGGCGGAAACAGCAACATCACGCGCTGGTTCGGAAACAACATGCCGTAGGCCAGCAGCAATCCGAACACGCCGCCCGAAGCGCCGATGGTGGGATAGGGCGTGCCGCCGGCGTGCACCGCATAGCTCGCCACCGCAAGTTGCACCAAACCGGCACCCGCAAGACAGGTGAAGTAGTAGATCGCGAAGCGCTGGCTGCCCCAGGTCGTTTCCAGCGGAGCGCCGAACATCATCAGCGCCAGCATGTTGAAAAACAGGTGCGCCACGCTGCCGTGCAGGAAGCCGTAGGTCAGCAACTGCCACGGCAGGAAGCCGGTCGTCACCGCCTCGCCGGCCTGGTATCCCAACAGGTGGTCCCCCAGCGGCCACAGCATGAAGGACAGGAATACGCTGTCGCCCAACGCGGCCTGCAACAGGAACAACAAGCCGTTGCTCCACAACAGGGCACGGGTGATCGGCGGCAGATTATTCAGCATGCGGGCGTCTGCGGGGATTCCGGGGGAGGCCGGATATCATACCGATTCGATGATGACGCTCCGCCGCAACATGTTTGCTCGAGATCCGGACGCGATTGCGAACCTTGGCACGAGTCTGCGCAACCAGGCGTATGCGCTCGTGCCGGCCTTGCTGCCGTACGAGTTGCTGCATGCGCTGAGCGCGGACTGCGATGCCGCCGAGCGTGCCGGAAAGCTGCGCGTAGCGGGCACCGGGCGCGCAGCCGTCCGCCATATCGACGAAATCCTGCGCGGCGATTCGATCCTGTGGCTGGAACGAGCGTCGCCAGACGCGGCGCAAACCGAGTTCCTCGACCATCTGGACGCCTTGCGACTCGCGCTCAACCGCGAGTTGCTGCTCGGCTTGCATGAGGTCGAAGCGCATTACGCCTACTACCCCGCGGGCGCGGGTTACGCACGGCATCGCGACCGTTTCCGCGACGACGATTCGCGGGTGTTGTCGCTGGTGATTTATCTCAACGAAGATTGGGGCGCCGGGGACGGCGGCGAATTGCGCCTGCATCTGCCGGGTGGTGCGCTTGACGTGCTACCTGAACTGGGCACGAGTGTGTTGTTCCTGAGTGCCGAGATCGAGCACGAAGTACGGCCGGCGACGCGCGCGCGGCGCAGCATTGCGGGGTGGTTCCGGCGCAGAAGTGGGACGTAGTTGCCGCAATTGCGTGGCGCCTACTTACCCGGCCCCCAGATCAGCGCGTCGATGTCCGACACATCGTTGACGAAGCGGACACGCCCGCTCTCCACCTTCACGCCTTCGCGTTTCAGCCGCGCCGATTGTTCCCGAAAGCCCTTGCTGCCGGGCGGGAACGCGATGCGTCCATCGGCGCGCAGCACGCGATGCCAGGGCAAGTCCGGCTCAGTGTTGTGCGACAGCACACGGGCGACCAGGCGGGCGCGGCGCGGAAAACCGGCGCGGCGCGCGATTTCGCCGTAGCCTGCCACGCGTCCGTGCGGGATCGCGCGCACGGCATCGAGGATGCGGCGTTCGGCATCGGCGGGCATGGTCGCGACCGGTTGCGACAAGGGGCTGATAGAATACGCGCTCAGTCCACGGCCACACCGACACCATGCAGAACTTCGAGCAGATCCGCGTCCACGCCACCACGCATTACACGGTCCGTACCAACGACCGCTATATGGTCGGGATCGAGATGACGCTGGAGCAAGGCACGCGACACCAGGGCATCTTCCTGTCGGAAATCGAAGGCGACGACGGCCGCAAGTACCTGCGCGTCAGTACCGCGATTGCGCCGATGATGGGCGTCGACGCCAAGCGCGCATTGAGCTTCAACTGGGAGCAGCGTGTCGGCTATCTGGCGGTGTCCGAACTCGATGGCTCACCGTATCTGCAACTGTGTGAGAACCGTCCGTTCACCGGCTTGACGGCGGCCGAGATCGACCGCGTGGTGATCGAGATCGGCGGTCTGGGCGATCGCATCGAGCGTGCGTTCTCGGCGGGTGGCGATCTGTTCTGACAGCGAAGCGTCAAGGTCAGAAGACGTTTACGCAAAGGACGCAAAGGCAAAGCGCAAGCTAGGAACGCAAAGAAGAGCGGGAAGGGATCTGGGCAAGAAGACAGGTCAGCGCGAAAAGCAAAATCCCGATGTTTGCCTTTGCGTTCTCTCTGCTTTTCCTTTGCGTCCTTTGCGTAATCGTCTCTTGATCTCAGCTCACCGCACGCTTGCGGCCCGCTACGCCCAGCCCATCAGCTTCAGCAGTTCCACCAGCAGGTAGGCGACACCGCCGGCCGC
>JBKJTK010000255.1:0-3630 GCA_046590875.1 Chiayiivirga sp. | reverse complement strand
CAGAACAACTGACCAGCTTCGCCAGGCCAGCTGACCAGCTTCGCCGACCGAACTGCCCGCAGTCGGCGTCCGCCTGACCGGCAACAAACGACCCCTATGTATAGATCTCAACTATGCGTAGTTGTCACCCGCAAATGGCTGGCGATGAGTAGCGACGCGGTCGCTGGATGCTCGATGCCCTGAGCATCTATCCATAGTTCCCATCCCCAGATGCACTGGCGGCTCCACAACCTGGAGACCGCCATGTCCGCCAAGCGTCCGTCACGAATTCCGACTTCTACCCGCAGCCGCGGTTGCGCTCAGCTGGAGAGGCACGCACAGACCTATCGCCAGTATCTTCTCGACCGCGGCAACGCTGCCGGGTACGTACGCAGCTGCGAAGCAGCTGTGGCGCACCTGTCGGTGTGGATGAGGCACGCCGCCAAGCGCTTGTCTGACGTGGACGAATTGCTCGTCGCTGAGTTCGTCAAGCGCCATCTTCCACGCTGCAACTGCGTGACAAACGCGCGCCACCCCGCCACTGTGCGTGCCGCGCTGGGCCATCTTCTGGTCGCGCTCCGTGCATCCGGTGCTGTCGCCCCTCGACCAGAGGATGCGACCCCGGTGGGCCAGGAGCTGCGCCGCTTTGCACACCACATGGCTGAGGTCCGTGGGCTTGCCGCAGGGACACGCACGGGCGCACTTCGCCTGGTCGAGGCACTTCTGCGCAAGCACTTTGGCGACGGGCCCTTTCGATTCGACACCATCACTCCCGAGCACGTGCGTCGCTTCTTCGCCGCGCAGGCCAAGCGCTATACGACGCCGTCGAGCTTGGGGGTTGTGGTGTCAGCCCTGCGCGGTTACTTCCGCTGGCGCGCATCGCTGGGCGACCGCACCCACGCATTGGTTGGTGCCGTGTCGTATCCGGCGAACTGGCAGCAGGCATCGTTGCCCAAATCGCTTGAGCCGACTGAGGTCGAACAGCTCGTCGATGCCCTCGGCCAGAACGGCCCGTCGATGCGGCGCGCCGACGCCATGGTGCGTTGCGCGCTCGATCTTGGACTGCGCAGTGGCGAAGTCGCTCGCTTGAGCTTGGACGACATCGACTGGGATGCTGGCACGATCACGCTACGCCAGACCAAGGGTCGGCGCGAAGACGTGATGCCTTTGCCCCAGACCACTGGACAGGCGATCGCCGCATATCTGCGCCACGAGCGACCCAAGACCGAGCACCGCATGGTCTTCGCCCGCCACATGACGCCGCGGGAGCGCCCGATCGGTCCGGACCTCGTGCGCAAGACCATCCGCCAAGCGTATGCCCGCGCCGGTCTTGCCCACACACGTGCCCATCTGCTGCGCCACACGATGGCCAGCCGATTGCTGGCGGGCGGCTCCTCGCTCAAGGAGGTGGCTGACGTGTTGAGGCACCGCTCGCTGAACACCACCCTGATCTACGCCAAGCTCGATAGCCGTCGCCTCGCCGAAGTGGCACTGCCTTGGCCTGGAACCGCTACCTCTGGCGCAGCGGGGTGCCAGTCATGACCACGAGCCTGACTACCCGGGTGGAGCGCTACCTCGCAGAGCAGCGGCAGCTGGGCTTCCAACTGAGATCGATCGCTTACGGCCTACGCAGCTTTGCCGAGCATGTTCGGCGCACACGTCACAGCGGACCCCTGACTATGGAAGTGATGGCCGAGTGGGCGCGCCAGGACAGCCACCGCAGCACGGACCCCCGCACTTGGGCACGCCGACTCAAGACGCTGCGCTCATTCACCCGCTGGCTACAGCAGTTCGAGCCGGCAACCGAAGTGCCAGACGACTCGATCTTCGGACGTCTACCCGAGCGTCAGGCGCCGCACATCTACAGCGAGGAGGAGGTGCAACAGTTACTGGCCGCCGCACGCCGACTTGGCCCCAAGCCCGGTCTGCGCGGGCGGGTCTACGAGACGCTATTTGGCTTGATCGCCAGCACCGGGTTGCGCCTGTCAGAGGCGCTGTCGCTCAGCATCGGGGACGTCGATCTCCGGCGTGGCCTCTTGACGATCCGACGCACCAAGTTCGCCAAGTCTCGCCAGGTGCCTGTTCACCCGAGCACGCTCCAGGCCCTGAGTTCGTATCGCAGGGTGCGTGATCTGGCCGGCGCCGGGCGCGACGACGAGGCACCGTTCTTTATCACCACGCGCGGATGCCTGTTTGGCAAGCCGATCAGCGGGCGCCAAGTCGACCGCATGTTCGCTGCCCTGCGCAACGAGCTGGGCTGGGTCAACCGCGGCACGCACCATGCACCTCGGGTCCACGACCTCCGGCACACCTTCGTTGTCCGGCGCATTCTGTTCTGGCAACAGCAGGGCATCGATGTCGACGAAGCGATGCTGTCGCTGTCGACCTACGTCGGGCACGCCATGGTGACCAACACCTACTGGTACCTGCAGGCGGTGCCTGAGTTGATGGCGGTGGCCGGGCGTCAGTTTGAGTCATGCATGCCGGAGATCGGCCATGCGTGAAGTCCACCGCGATCCGCCAAGCTTCGCGGCGCTGGTACAGCAGTTTTTCACCGAGTACCTGGTCGCGCAGCGCGCGGTCAGTCCACAAACGGTGGCGTGCTACCGCGACGCGATGACACTTTTCCTCGGCTTTGCGAGCCAGCAACTGCGCAAACCACCGACGGCGATGCAGCTCACAGACCTCACGCCGGAACTGATCCTGAAATTCCTCACCCATCTGGAGCGTGAGCGCCACAACTCGGTTCGGAGCCGCAACCTGCGGCTCACGGCATTGCGCGCGTTCCTGAAGTTCGCCGGCCGACGCGACGTGACGGCGATGCATGCCATCGAGCGTGCGATGGCCGTACCGATGAAGCGTTTCGAGCGACCCATGCTGGGCCATCTAACCCGACCAGAGATGATCGCCGTGCTGGGGAAGCCGGGCACCGAGTGGACTTCGCAGCGCGACCATCTCCTGCTCACCTTGATCTACAACACCGGCGCGCGCGTATCGGAGATCATCGGAGTGCGCGTCGCCGACGTAGTGCTGGATGGTGCGGCCTGCGTTCATCTGCACGGCAAGGGTCGCAAGCAGCGCTCGGTGCCGTTGTGGAAGTCCACTGCAGTGGCCATTCGTGCCTGGCTGCACGCCAACCCGCAACTACGCGGTGAGGCCGCATTGCTGCCCAATCGATCCGGCCAGCCCATGACGCGTTGCAACGTGGCGCAGCGCCTGGCGCTGGCAGTGGATCGCGCTGCCGAGGATCAACCAAGCCTGAAGACACGGCGTGTCTCGCCACACACCCTGCGACATACGACAGCAATGCACCTACTGCAAAGCGGTGTGCCGTTCAACGTCATCGCTTTGTGGCTCGGCCATGAGAGCACGAACACGACGCACCGCTACGTCGAAGCCAACCTGGCAATGAAGGAGAAGGCGCTGGCACGCCTAGATGCTCCCGACATCAAGCTCAAGCGCTTCCGGGCTACCGACGCGCTATTGAAGTTCCTGCGAGCCCTGTAACTATGTAAAGCATCCCAGGCCCGAACGGCTGTGCCCACAAAGGCCAGCCGTGCCCAGCGGGGCCGAACTACGCATAGTTGAGATCTATACATAGGGGTCGCAGTGCGACGGTCGCTGTTCGGCCAAAAGCAGCCGGTCGCAAAC
>JBKJTK010000093.1:0-3388 GCA_046590875.1 Chiayiivirga sp. | reverse complement strand
TCTAACGCCGTGGTAAGCGGCCTGCGGCCGACAGTGTTCGGTTCATTCGCGGTATCTCCCCGCAGGTCCGCTTGAACACATAGTTGGGCCTCAACCGTGTGGAGCCTTCTTTGCGAGCACAGCCGCCATGCGCGTCTGCCAGCCGGCGCCACTGGCTCTCCAGCGCGACAGGATCTCGGCGGAAAGGCGAAGACTAATTGCGACTTTTGGATCGTCGGATGGTGGGCGCCCGACGCGTTTACCGCCGCGCTTGAGCACAGAACGCGAAAGCATTTCTGCTGTAAGCTCCGGCAGCTCGCGATCAGCCTTGTTCGAAGTACGGCGTGTAGCGGCGGATTTCTCTGGCATTGCACTTTCTCATCGAGAAAACGTGGCGTGCGACTCCACGGGACGTGTAACCAACCATGACCATGCGGCCATCGAGAAAGCCGACACAAAGCACTCGTCTCTCTCCATAGTCTTGCCGATCATCATCGACTTCCAGGGTGAGGCCGGAAAAGACTTCACCTGCAGATTCGAAGTCGAGCCCGCGCTCAACAAGAGTCCGTTCTCGTTTTGCCGGGTCGTAGGTGATTCGCACGTCATTATTGTATACACAATAAGTGCGGCGCTGCAACAGCTACTTTCCGACCGCCATTGCGGATCACTTGAGGCCCAACGCCGTGTTAAGCCGCTGCCGGCCGGCAGCAGTCGGAATAATTGAAGCATCTCCCCGGCAGTCGGCTTGGACACATAGTTGGGGCGCAACGCGACATGGCTAGGACACCTTCACGAAGAGCCAATACTGTACCCATTGTTGTGCTGTTGGTGACTCCCAGAGGACGGAGCCGGGCACCTCGATGGGCTTGATGGTGGTAAGCGGATCTCCATCTACGAAGCGAATTGCATCCCACAGTACCGAGTCCAGCCATATGGAGGATTCGCATTGCCGTGGAACGAAGCCGCGACTGGCTCGCCCGATCGCGGCAGAGACAGCCCTCGAGCTCTCTTGGCTCACAGGCCAGACTCCGAGCTCTGACCGTGACCTTGCCTCGCGCTGGACTTTCCAAGCCTTTCGAACTAGCCGTGCGAACGGCGCCCCGGGGCTCTCAGAAACGTGGGCTCTAGCATCCGTCATCGAATGGCTGAAGCCGCCTCCAGTCTCGACCCAGCCGTTGACAAGCGCTCGCCAAGCGCCATGACACACGGCTTGAGCTTCAAACACCTTCTCAAGGTGCTGCATATAGTCGTCGTCGCCTCTGGACGGCGAAGTTGAACAGCCAGGCAGGACGATGAGGGCAAGCAGCGCCTTGGCGAGTCTAGACACAGCGTGAACCAGTCATTGCGGCTCAACGCCGTGTTAAGCCGCTGCCGGCCGGCGGCAGTCGGATTGATTGTGACATCTCCCCGGCAGTCGGCTTGGACACATAGTTAGCGCCCATTGCCAGGAACGCACAAGATGGGAGGGAAAGCACTGGAGTCGAAGACGAGCTTGGAGCATTGCCGGACTTTTAGCTGTGGGGTGTCATCCGAAGAGCCGCTCGGGTTGGTGTCGTATACAACCTCCCAGAGCGCGCCCGCCTCCGAGCCCGCAGCTGCGAGCCAGAAGGTGCAATCCGGGCACGAGAACTCTGCTGAGACGTAAAATGGCTTTGAGGATGCGGCTGCCTGTGTGGCGCACGAGAAAGCGCTGACTTTGGACTGTGCGTTGCAACCAGTTGCCTGCGCGCCCGCAAGCTCCTCAAGCTTTGCCGCAAGGGCATCAGGCTGGCCGAAAGCTGTGGTGCTTACGAGGAGCAGAAGAGAGAATTGGATCGCAACGAGGCAACGCATGGGCACTAACGCCGTGGTAAGCGGCCTGCGGCCGACAGTGTTCGGTTCATTCGTAATGTCTCCCCGCAGGTCCGCTTGAGCACATAGTTAGACCTGCACTACCTCGCCAGACTCCATATCCAACGCCGAGAGTTGTAGTACGGTGACGAGCCCGTTCGTCTGCGAGTTGCTGGCTCGGGACATGGTAAACGAGTGTACTTGCCCGTCTGTTTCAGCATTGAGCAGGAATTCTGGGGCCGGTCCGCCTGTAACAACTGCTCCGTTTACCCTAGATGCTTTCCATTGCAACGAAGGAAACACCCTCGATATGGCAGCTGACAGTTCATCGAGAGTGCCTAGGCTCTCGAATGCGCCGTCATCGACTGCAGCCTGGGGGTCCAGCCCGGGAGCGGAGCGAAACATCAGATACTCGTGGCTCATAGGTCTAACGCCGTGGTAAGCGGCCTGCGGCCGACAGTGTTCGGTTCATTTGTGATATCTCCCCGCAGGTCCGCTTGACCACATAGTTATGCATAGCTTGCGGGGCGCTCGGCGATGTATGAGGACAGCTTCACCCAAGTGTCCTCGCCGTTGCGCCAAAGGACGCTGTTGAGGTCATCGAATTCGTCGGGTGTTGCAGTGAGTCGTTCGATCGCAGCCGCCACAGCATCCGCGGATTCGACGGCTCCTATAGCTCGGAATGCATTGATGAAGTCATCCATGTCCGGGTTGCCTGGGAATGGCATCTCGAAGAAGTACTCAAAGCCGCCATTGTCGATAATTCCCTGCGCTGCGTGCACGAACACGCAAACGCGGTGATCCCAAGGAGAGAGCTTGGGATCGAAGCCACGGCCTGTGATGCGAAGCATTGTGGCGGTAACGATATCGACGGGATCGGTGCTAGGCATAACGCCGTGTTAAGCCGCTGCCGGCCGGCAGCAGTTGGATTGATTGTGACATCTCCCCGGCAGTCGGCTTGGATGATCGAATGGACTCCTCCCGCGTCGCCACACGGCTTCGATGAGCCAAACTGAAGGTGCAATCTTTCAGCACACGGGATCACGAGAGGAGTCCACCCATGCATGCTACGACTGTTGCAATCGACTTGGCAAAGGATGTGTTCGAGCTGGCGTTCGCCGATGCAGGGAACCATGTGATCGAGCGAAAGCGCCTGACGCGCAAGCCATTCTCTCGCGTGCTGGAAAACCGCGAGCCGCTGCACGTGATCATGGAGGCCTGCGGATCGGGGCACTACTGGGCGCGTCGCTTCGTGCGCCTGGGCCATCGCGTCGATCTGCTTCCGGCACACCAGGTGCGGCCTTACGTGCTCCGACGGAAAACGGATCGCACCGATGCCGATGGGATGCTTGAGGCCGCACGCTGCGCCCAGATCCGACCCGTGCCGATCAAGACACCCGAGCAGCAAGGCGTGCAAGGTCTGCACCGCATTCGCGAGCACCACAAGGCGCAGCGCACGGCCGCGATCAACCTGACGCGCGGGCTGCTGCGCGAGTTCGGGATCGTGATTCCGCTCGGCGCCGCCAAGGTGCGCGCGGCGGTGATGGCGGCGCTGGAAGATGGCGACAACGAACTGCCG
>JBKJTK010000080.1:0-16300 GCA_046590875.1 Chiayiivirga sp. | reverse complement strand
AACCGGGCCGATTCCCGGCACACTCGTTCACACCGTTCGCCGGCCATAATCCATCCAAGGAGACCCCATGCACGGCAACGGCCCGCTCGAAATCGCCCTGATCTTCTTGCTCGCCGCGGTGATCGCAGTGCCGTTGTTCCGGCGTCTGGGGTTGGGCGCGGTGCTGGGGTATCTCGCCGCCGGCGTGGTTATCGGTCCGGATGGCCTGGGGGTGATTCGAGATGCCGAAAGCACGCTCGCGGCGTCGGAGTTCGGCGTGGTGATGCTGTTGTTCGTGATCGGGCTGGAACTATCGCCCGCACGTTTGTGGGTGATGCGGCGCCACGTGTTTGGCATGGGCGGATTGCAGGTCGCGA
Organism: Chiayiivirga sp.; assembly: GCA_046590875.1. Classification (GTDB taxonomy): domain Bacteria; phylum Pseudomonadota; class Gammaproteobacteria; order Xanthomonadales; family Xanthomonadaceae; genus JALCLA01. The sequence goes on along the minus strand of JBKJTK010000080.1, from coordinate 15,944 downwards.
TCTCGGCCATGTTGATCGCGGCGATTGCCGCGATGTATGGCTTGGGCTGGAAAGCGAATCTCGTGATCGGCATTGGGCTGGCGCTGTCTTCGACCGCGGTCGGGTTGCAGTTGTTGGCCGAACGCAAGGAACTCACGACCGGCTACGGTCGGCTCGCGTTCGCCATCCTGCTGTTTCAGGACCTGGTGGCGATTCCGCTGCTGGCCATGATCCCCTTGCTGGGTGAAGCCCAAGCTGCCGCGCTGCCCGCGCCCCCGCTGATTGCGGTATTGAAAGCCATCGGCGCGATCCTCGCGGTGCTGATCGGCGGACGGTATCTGTTGCGTCCGGTATTCCGCATCGTGGCGCGCGCGCAGATGGTGGAAGTGTTCACTGCCACCGCGCTGCTGGTGGTGATCGGCAACGCCTGGCTGATGCAACAGGCGGGCCTGAGCATGGGACTGGGCGCGTTCCTTGCCGGGCTGTTGCTGGCGGATTCTGAATTCCGCCACGAACTCGAATCACATGTCGAGCCGTTCAAGGGCCTGTTGCTTGGCCTCTTCTTCATCGCGGTCGGGATGAGCCTGGATCTGGATCGCATCGTTGCCGAGCCTGGCCTGATCGCCGGCGGCGTGCTCGGACTGCTCGCGCTCAAGACGGTCGTACTGTTGCTCGTGGGTCGCGTTGCGCGGCTGGATTGGCGCGAATCGATTCTGCTTGGCACCGTGCTCGCGTTGGGCGGCGAATTCGGCTTCGTGGTGTTCGGCGAGGCATTCAAGGCCAAGCTGATCGATGCCGGGGTGCGCGACACGCTGAACGCGATCGTCGGCTTGTCGATGGCGGCGACGCCGCTGTTGTTGCTGGCCGTGACACGCTGGCTGGGTGCGCGTCCGGAGCAGAAACCCACGCGCGAGTTCGATGCCATCGACGACAATAATCCTCGGGTCATCATCGCCGGATTTGGCCGCATGGGGCAGATCGTCGGCCGCATGTTGCGGGCGCAGAAGATCGCCTTCACCGCGCTGGAAAACAGCCCGGAGCAAGTCGATTTCTCGCGCCGCTTCGGCAGCCAGATCTATTTCGGCGATCCGTCGCGGCCGGAACTGCTGCGCGCCGCCCGAGCCGACAAGGCCGAGATCTTCGTGCTCACCAGCGACGACCCCGACGCCAGCATCCGCATCGCGCGGCTGGTGAAACGCCATTTTCCGCACCTCAAGATCTATGCCCGTGCGCGCAATCGCCAGCACGCGTTCAAGCTGATGGATCTGGGCGTGGAAGTGGTTCGCGAGACGTTTCATTCCAGTCTTGTGTTGGGCCAGCGCGTGATGCAGTCGCTCGGCCTGCCCGAAGACGTGGCGCTGGAGCGGCGCGAACGCTTCCGTCTGCATGACGAGGCGCTATTGCGCGAACAACACCTGGTCTACGACGACGAAGCCGCACTGATCGCTTCCAGCCGGGAAGCATTGCAAGATCTGGAGCACCTGTTCGAAGCCGATCTCGACGAAAAGCAGGCTGAAGACGACGTTCCGCGCTCGCCGGCGGGTTGATCGCCCGCGCGGCGGGACTCAGGACGGCCGCAAGAATCGCGCGATTGAAGGCGAATCCTGCGCCGGTCCGAACTCTGCCGCGATGTCGACGAAGCCGCGCATCAGGGCGATTTCCTGCGGACGGCGATTGATGCTGTCGCGCACGTCTGGGTCGGCTCCCGCCGCAAGCAAGGCACGCAGCACGCGCGCAAGTCCATGCAGCGCAGCCAGGTGCAACGGGCCAAAGCCGCGGCGCTCTTGCGCGCCGAGATCGACGCCACGCGCAAGCAAGCGCTCAAGCTGCGCCAGCACGACCTCTTCGTCACAGGCCGCGCCGGCTTCCGCGCGCGCGCCAAGCAACAGCAGCAGGGGGGTCTGGTCGCTGGCGTTGGGTGCGTCCGGACTGCCACCCGAAGCGAGCAGCGCGTCCCACAAGGCCATCGCACGGACCTTGTCGCGCGCGGCAAAACCAAATTGCGCCGCGGCGTGCATTGCGGTGCCGCCTTCATCGTCGGCGGCTTGCGCATTCGCGCCGTGCGCCAGCAAGGCCTGCACGCCCTTGGTCTGGCCCAGCGCCGCAGCCACCATCAGCGGCGTAATGCCGCCGGGCAAGGCCTGGTCGGGCGCCGCGCCATGGGCGAGCAAGATCTGAACGATCGCGTCCTGCCGCATGCTGAGCGCGGCGCTGAGGCACGTTGCCCCAGACCGCGCGGCAAGTGCGGGATCAGCACCCCGCGCGAGCAGTTCTTCGACCAAGGCGATGTGGCCACCCCCACTCGCGCGCAGCAAGGCGCTGCAACCCTGGGCATCGAGCGCACCGATCGGCAGGCCGAGATCGAGCAGGCGTGACACGGCCTCGATGACGCCCTCCTTCGCCGCCGCGGGAAGATCGGCGGACCGCAGCGCGCGCCTCGGCAATGGCCAGCCCGACCAGTCCAACCAACGCGCGATCTCGCGCCGACCCGACGACAACGCCAGACCGAGCGCAGTCTGGCCGTCGGCAGCGCGCGTGCCCGGTTGTGCGCCGTGAGCGACCAATTGACGCACGGCGTCTTCCTGTCCCAGTGCGCAGGCCGTCAACAGCGGCATGGCGCCGCGCGCGTCGCGCGCCTCGGGATCAACACCCGTCGCGAGCAGCGCGGCGACGACGCGCGGCCAATCGCGCCGGATCGCCAGCAACAGCGGCGGTGTGCCATCGGTGTGCGCGCCGAAGGCATCGGCACCGCGCGCGATGAGATCCAGCGCGAGTGCTTCGGCCGCCGTCGCGTCGCCCGCTTCATAAGTTCCGGCCGCGAGATATCGCGACAGTCCCCCTTGTCCGCCGGGTTGACCGCCGCGCTCCATCAGGGCGCGAATCGCGGCTTCGGCGGTGCCGCCGCGCGCCAGCAATCGGAACATCAGCCCATCGCCCGCGGCATCGGGCGCCGCGCCGTCGCAGGCCGGAAGCAGCAGGCGCAGCGCGATCGAATCGAGCTTGGGCGCGAGTTCGACCAATAGCGCGGCAATCTCCTCTCCCGCGTGCGGCAGCATCGGCACGAGTTCGCGCACGTGATCGTGGCGTCTCGCTTCAAGTGCGACCCGCAGCCGCGACAGCGGTGGGACGTCGGCCAGTTCCTCGGCCGAATCGGACACGCAGGCGGGCAACGGATAACGCGGGTCGAGCCGCGCCACCAGCGACCAACGCCCAGCGGCGACCGCGTCGTCGAGTGGACGGCGGCCGTCGCGACAGGCCTGTTGCGGATCGACCCCGAGCGCGAGCAACTGCTCGATCATGCCGCCGTCGCTGCGACTGGATTGACAGGCGATCGCGAGCGCGTTGCGACCCGTGCTGTCGCTCACGCCCGCGTCGGGCCGGCGTGCAGCGAGCACGCGCACGGTCGCGGCGCTGCCAGCGCGCGCGGCTTCGAGCAGCGGGGCCACGGCGTGTTCGTCGCGTGCGTTGACGTCGGCCCCGGCCTCGATCAAGGCTTGCGCGATCTCGGCGTTACCGGCGAGACACGCCACGTGCAGCGCGCTGCGATTGAGCCGGCCACGCGCATCGACGCGGGCCTTGTGCTTGAGCAGCAGCTTCACCCCGACCGCATCGTCTTCGCCGCCAGCCGCCGCCAGCAATACGGGCTGACCGCCTTCGGGCTCGGGGCGCGCACGACGATCGAGCAGGAATTTCGCCAGCCGCCAGTTGCCATTGAGACAGGCAACCCCCAACGGACTCCAGCCGTCGCGGTCGATCGCATCCAGCGGTGCGTTCGCGTCCAGCAGCAAAGCCGCGACGGCGGCATCGGTGCTGAGTGCCGCCCCGTGCAGCGCACTGCGTCCTTCGGTATCGACGAGGCGTGGATCGGCGCCGTTCGCCAGCAGCGTCATCACCGCTTCGGGACGGCCATGCCAGCTGTCGCGAGTGGCCGCGAGCAAGGGCGCGAGCCCCGCGTGGCGCTGGTTGATATCGACCCCGGCGCCGATCAGCGCCCGTAGCAGGCGCAGGTCGCTGAGCAAGGCGGCCAGCACCGGCAAGGCGCGCTGGTCGCGTGCGCCGGGGACAGGCAATGCGAGCGGGTCGGCACCCGCAGCGAGCAAGGCGAGCGCGTCGTCGACCCGGCCGGCACGCGCCGCGGCGTAGAGACGTTCGCTTGCGGTCGCGCCTTCGAGGGGTGCGGCGGGCGTGCTCGCATCCGACACCACGGCGCGCGGCGCGACCGGCGCCGCGGCGAGCTCATCTTCGGCCAGCAACTGACGCGCGGTGGCTTCGATCAACAGCCAGCTCGCAAGCGGCGCCAGCAGCCAGGCCTGTGCCAGGATCGTGATCGTGCGCCAGATCGGCTGCGGCCACACCGCTGCCCACGCGATCGCGAGCGCCATCACCAGCGTCAGGGCCAGCGCGAACGCCGCGAACAGTCCACGCGCGCCGCCGCCGTGATCGGCCAGCACCCGGCGTGCCATCACAAGGCTGCGTCCGACCGCTGCCGTGCCGCCCTGCGCCACCGCGTCATCCCACAGGAACACCAGGCCGGACGCTGGCCAGGTCCACCACAACGCAAACAGCAGGCCTGCCGCCGCCGCACTCAGCATCAGCACCGCGCCGAGCGCACCCGTCTGCTGCAACTGCCACGCCGGCCAACCAAGCAAGGCCAGCGTCAGCGCGCCAGCGACCAGACACAGCAGCAAGGCCGGCCACCCGCGCGTGCGCAAGGCGGCGAAATAGCCGGACTCGTAGCGATAACCGGCGGCCTGCACCGCGGCCAACAGAAACAGCGGCAAGGCCAGGATCGGTCCTGCGCCCAGCGCCGGCTGCGGGTGCAGCAACGGCAGCAGGGTCAGCGCGATCGGAGGCAGGAATCCGGCGACGGCGGCGGGCCAGCGCGTCACGTCGGCCGACTCGCGATCAACGCTCGCCATGCGCCCACGATTCCGGCAACGCGGGCGGTGGCATTTGAATATGGAAGCCGCAGGCCGCGAGGTTTTCCAGCACCACGCCTGCATCCCCGCGCGCCAGCTTGCGCCCGGCGTCCAGGTCGAAATCCATCACCAAGCTCAACTCGCCGAGCGAACCGCGCAGCGATTCGGGCAAGCGGGCGAAATCTTCGCGCTGTCCGAGATAGACGTAGGTATCGGCCTTCCGCAGGCTCTTGTAGACGAAACAGCGCATCCGGTGCAGGCATTCCGTGACAGGTGCGCAAAGCATACGTGACTACCGGCTTCGAATCGCCTCAATCAAGCCGTTCTTGCTGACGTTTTGAATCGCGGGGGGGGCGTCGCCGTGCCGTTCATCCTTCGATACCTCAGAGCCAACCCCGGACGCGGTCCGGGGGCGAACGGCGCGACTTAAACGTCCGTCACTTCTGCAGCATTTCACTACTTCGAAGGAAACCTCTTCGGCGCAGGTGGCGCTACCACCGGCTCCGGCGGCGACGCCTTCAACTCGCGCAGCAAATGCTGCACCGCGGCTTCGATGCTGGGATCACGACCGGCAGCGATCGCCTCAGGGCGGTCGATCACTTCCACGTCCGGCGCCACGCCCTCGTTCTCCACTGCCCATGCGTTATCGGTGTCGAGGAAGCGGAACGTCGCGGCGAGGATCGCGCCGTTGTCGGCCAGCCGCGGGTTGCCCGAAATGCCGATCAGGCCGCCCCAGGTGCGGGTGCCGAACAGTTTCCCGAGTTGCATTTTGCGAAAGTAGTACGGCAACGCGTCGCCGCCCGAACTCGACAGGCCGTTGATCAGCATCGCCTTGGGACCGCGATGGTGCAACAGCGGGGTCGGATTCGGTTCCAGTCCGCGTTGCTTCCAGTAATTCAGCGGCTGGCGCGACAACAGTTCGATCAGGCGATCGGGAATGAACCCGCCGCCGTTGTAGCGGTCGTCGATGATCAGCGCGTCCTTGGCGGAATACGCCAGCATCCCCTTGAACAACTCTCGGCTGCCTTCGACCGCGGTATTGGGCACGTGGATGTAGCCGATGCGGCCATCGGAGAGTTGCTCCACCATGCGCCGGCGCGACTGCACCCAGTCCAGGTAACGCAACCCCTGCTCGCTGTCGAGGGTGCGCACCCGCACCTCGCGTGCGCCAGCCTCTTGCGGATTGACGTTGACGCGCAGGGTGACGACGCGATCGGCGGTGTTCTCCAGCAGGCGGTAAACGTTGTCGATGCCGCGAGTGGAAACATTGTCGACCGCGAGGATGAACTCACCTTCAGCCACGTTGACCCCCGGCTCGGTCAGCGGCGAACGCAGCATCGGGTTCCAGTTTTCGCCCGGGAAGATGTGGGTGATGCGGACGTAGCCACTGTCATGCGACGCCAACTCGGCACCGAGCAGACCGCCGGACTTACGTTCCACGCGCGGCTCGTCGCCGCGCTCGACGTAGACGTGACCCGCATTGGCTTCGCCCGCGATTTCCTGCAGCAGGTAATCCAGGTCTGCGCGCACCGCGACGTGCGGCAACAAGGCCTCGTACTTGGCGCGAATCGCGTTCCAGTCTTCGCCGTGCATGCCGGGGTCGTAGAACCAGTCACGCAAAATCCGCCAGCCGTCGACAAACATCTGACGCCACTCGCGTCGCGGTTCGATGCGCAATTCCATGCGGCTGAGCCCGAGCGCGTTCGCATCGAAGTCGGCTGTCGGCTTGGCGTCCACGATCGCGAACTTGTCCTCGCGTCTCAGCAGGAGTTTCGTACCATCGGCGGAGAGGGCGTAGCCGGTCACCATCGCCACCGCCTCGGGTTTGTCATCGGCTTCGAGGCCGAGGAAGCGCAACTCGGTACTGGCGGCATCGCCGTCGCCGCCCGCAACGAAGAACACGCCCTCCGCATTCGCCGACAAATCGCCGTAGTTTCCGGCCGGCGCATTCAACGCCACCACGCGCTGGTTGAAGCCCGGGAAGTCGATGCGCAACTTCTTCGGCGCGTTCGACTTGGCGGTCTTGACGTTCTTGTCGCTCTTGTCGTCGTCTTCGTCGCTGGCGTCCGGGTCCTTGACGACTACACCGACCTCGTCGCTTTGCGGTCGGTACAAGGCCGGGCCGTCGGCCGCGAGCGTGGCGGCGTAGACGCGAGTGGCGTTGTCATAGAGAAAATTGAACTCGTAGGCACTGAAGGCGAGGTTGTAGTCGCGGTTGGAAAGGAAATACAGATAGCGGCCATTCGGATCGAAGGCGGGGCGGGTCTCGCTGGTCTCGTCCGGCGTGAGCTGGCGCGTTTCCTTCGCATCCAGCGAGTACAGCCAGATCGAAGTATTGCGACTGGCGTTGCTCTTCACATATGCCAGCCAGCGGCTGTCGGGCGCCCAGACGTAGCTCTCGGGATCCTCGTGCGTGCTGCGGTCCACTTCGGTGATCGTTGCACTGCCCGCCACCTCGACGATGCGCAGCCGTTGCTGCTTGTCGCCAAAGGCGAGCTTGGTGGAATCCGGCGACCACATCGGGGCGAACCGCCATATGTCGCCATCGGTGGTGATGCGGCGCGGCGCGCTCTTGCCGTCCTGCGCGCGCGCATACACCTCGTACTCGCCGCTGGCGTCGGAGAGATACGCGATCCACTTCCCATCCGGCGACCAGCTCACGCTGTGCTCACGGGCATCCGGTGTCAGGGAAATATTGCGCGGCTCGCCGTGCTTGGCCGGCACGGTGTAGATCTCCCCGCGCGCGCCGAACACCGCGCGTTCTCCACCCGGAGATAACCCGAAGGAATCGACGAAACTCGCCGCTTCGACGTAACGCGGCAACGTGTGGGGCAAATCGCCCGCGACGCGGATCGGAATTTCCACGGTTTCGTTCGACGCCGGCGTGTAGCGCCAGATCGCGCCGCCGTTCTCGAATACGATCGCGTCCGGTCCGGCACTGGGCCAGAGAATGTCGAAGTCGGTGAACTGGGTCAGTTTGGAAGCGTCGGGCGCTCTCGGCTCCTGGCCTTCGCGCGATTCGGGCCTCTTGCCCTCACCGCCTTGCGGCGACACCGAGTACAGATTCAGCGTGCGATCGTTGCGGTCGGAGACAAAATAAACCGTGTCGCCCACCCACATCGGTTGCTGATCGGTGGCGCGATCGTAGGTGAGCTGCAGCGAGGTGTTCGCGGTGAGGTCGTAGATCCACACGTCCTGCGCGCGCCCGCCGCGATAGCGCTTCCAGCTGCGGAACTCACTGTCGATCGGGGTGTAGACGAGCTTGGTGCCGCTGGGATCGAACATGCCGCCACCGCTTTCCGGCACCGCCAGCGCCGTCTCCATCCCGCCAGCGACCGGAACCAGGTACGGGCGACCGCCGCGCTCGTCCCAGGGAACGCGATTCATGCGTACGAGTACGTGCTTGCCGTCCGCGCTCCAGTCCAGCACGCGATTGTCGGTGCCGCCGCGCGGCGGCATCTCACCCACGTCGTTGTACCAGGTGAGTTGGCGCGGGCTGCTGCCGATGCTCGGCATCACGTAGACCTGGCGCGTGCCGTTGTACTCGGCGGAGAACGCGAGCTGCGTTCCATCCGGCGAGAACTTCGGATACAGCTCGGCACCCGGGTGCGACGTCAATCGCTGCGCGGTGCCGCCGTTCGCGCCGACCACGTAGATGTCGCCGCCATAGACGAAGGCGATGCGGTCCCCGTGGATGTCGGGGAAGCGCAGGAGTTTCGTCGGGCTCTCCGCGAACGCGGCCGAACTGATCGCGGCGCACGCCAGCGCCAGGCAACGCAACAGCAGACAACGCAATGACGTCATGCGGCGAACTCCGGGAAGCATCAAATGGCAAGGTTGGTCGCGATTGTAGTGGCGCGCGCCGGGTCGCGCCCTGCCGAAAGGCATGCTGTCCGGGGTTTCCTCGCCTGCTACGCTGCGCGGGTTTTTGCACCCATGAGACCTCTGCATGCGCATCGCCCTCTACCTCCTCGGCCTGAGCGCCGCCTTCGCCGCCAGCGGCGATCCGCTGACACTCGAACAGACGATGGCCGATCCGGACTGGATCGGGCCGCCGGTGGAGACTGCATTCTGGACACTGGATGGGCGCTCGATTCACTACCAGCTCAAACGCGACGCCAGCGTGTTGCGCGACTCCTACACGCTCGATCTGGCGAGTGGCAACTCGCGCGAGGTCGACGATACCGAGCTCAGTACGCTGGACGGGCCGAATCCGGTATTCGATCGCGAGCGCCGCCGCGCGCTATTCCTGCGCAATGGCGACGTCTTCCTGCGCGATCTTGCGAGTGGCGTCCTGCGCCAGCTCAGCCGCAGCGAAATTGTCGAAAGCGAGCCCCGATTCAGCGCCGATGGGCGATCGGCGATCTTTCTTTCGGGCAGCGACTGGATGCGCTACGACCTCACTGCCCAACTCGCGGTACCGGCCGCCACCCTGAAGACCGAGAAAGATCCGGGCGCCGTGCCGGAAGCCGACGGCTTACGCGACACGCAACTGCGCCTGTTCGGGACCTTGGCGAAGGAGAAAGCGCAGCGCGATGCGCAGCGCGAGCGCGATCTCGCGTTACGCGGCATTGACGCCTCGCGCGCACCGGCCCCGGTCTATCTCGGGGATGAGGTCAAACTGATCGCGAGCTCGCTCGCGCCCGACGGTCGGCATCTGCTCGCCGTCACCGAAGCCAAGACCGCCGAAGCCGGGCGCGTCGGCAAGATGCCGAAGTACGTGACCGAGTCGGGCTACGAGGAGATCGAGGACGTGCGGGTGCGGGTCGGACGCAATCCGCCCCATGGCCAGCAGCTGTGGCTGGTCGAACTGGCCACGCGCGCCGTCACGGAGCTCAAGCCTGGGTCTCTGCCCGGCATCGACGCTGACCCGCTCGCGGACATGCGCAAGGCGGCCAAGCTCGACGCCTTGAAGGGCGATCGCGCCGTGCGCATCGACGCGATGCGCTGGAGCGACAATGGCGCGGACGTCGCGGTGCAATTGCGTGCGGTCGACAACAAGGATCGCTGGATCGCGACCGTCGATTTCGCTCGCAAGGCGCTGCAATCGCAGCATCGGCTCAGCGACAACACCTGGATCAACTGGAACTTCAACGACTACGGCTGGCTGCGCGATGGCCGCACGCTGTGGCTGCTGAGCGAAGCCAGCGGCTACTCGCATCTGTACACGCTTGCGCCGGGCGGAAAGCCGAAGGCGCTGACGTCGGGGAGCTGGGAGGTGTCGTCGCCCGTATTATCGGCCGACGGCTCGCGTTTTCTGTTTCTCTGCAATCGCGCCTGGCCAGGCGACTACGAGGTCTGCGCCAAGCCGCTCGATGACAGCAAAACGCGTGAACTGACCGCGCTCGACGGCGTGGAATCCTTCGTCGAATCACCCGACGGCTCGCAATTGCTGGCGTTGTATTCCGCCAGCTATCGGCCGCTGCAACTAGCTTTGCTACCTGCCAAGGGAGGCGAGGCTCGCGTGCTCACCGACACGCGCACGTCCGCGTTCAAGGCGCGTCAATGGCTTGCGCCGCAGTTCGTGCAGGTGCCCTCGTCGAAAGTGAAAGCACCGCTGTGGTCGAAGTTCTATCGTCCCGCGACATTGGACGCGGGAAAGAAGTATCCGATCGTGTTGTTCGTGCACGGCGCCGGATATACCCAGAACACCGACGCGCGTTATCCCTATTATTTCCGCGAGCAGATGTTCAACAACTTGCTGGCGCAGGAAGGTTATCTGGTGCTCGACATCGACTATCGCGCGTCGGAAGGCTATGGCCGCGATTGGCGCAACGCGATCTACCGCCAGATGGGTCATCCGGAACTCGAAGATCTGATCGACGGTGTGAACTGGCTGGTTGCCGAACAGCAGGGCGATGCGGCGAACGTGGGCGTGTATGGCGGGTCGTATGGCGGCTTCATGAGCCTGATGGCGCTGTTTCGCGCGCCCGAAGTGTTCCATGCCGGTGCCGCGCTGCGTCCGGTCACTGACTGGACCCAGTACAACCACGAGTACACGGCCAACATCCTCAACACGCCAGACGTCGATCCCGAATCGCACCGCAAAAGCTCACCGATCGAGTACGCCGAGAGCCTGCAAGGCCATCTGCTGATCGCGCACGGAATGCTTGACGACAACGTGTTCTATCAGGACTCGGTGCGATTGGCGCAGCGTCTGATCGAGTTGAAGAAAGAGAATTGGGAGCTGGCGAGCTATCCGCTCGAACGCCACAGCTTCGTGCAGGCGGATGCGTGGCTGGACGAGTACCGTCGCATTCACGCGCTGTTCGAGCGGGTGTTGAAGGATTGAGCGGGGACCGTCGTTGCCGTAGCCCGGGTTAGGCCGAAGAGCCTGCCCCGGACTTGATCCGGGGCCGTAACCCGGGGTGACGCTATGTCCCCCGGGTTTCGCTACGCTCTACCCGGGCTACCGCTACCCGCGCTACCGCTCGCTGTCGCCGCGACTCATGGCTCGCAGAAGCAATACGCGATGGCGCGGATCGGGCGGTTGCCCGGCTGCAACAACTTGAGCGTCTGCTGCAGATCGCGCTGCACGCTGGCGGGAACGAAGGCGCGTGCGAGGCCGAACTCGTTCGCGAAGGCGCGCACCTGGGTATTGCGGGTGGCATCCACCACGAACTTCTCGAACGGCGACAGCTCCTTCTCGATGTATTTCACGCCGTGCTTGCCTTCGTCCAGATTGGCGCGCTTCGCGGCCGCAGCGATCGCCTGCGTCAACCCACCGAGCTGATCGACCAGTCCGCGTTCCTTTGCCTGTGCGCCGCTCCAGACCCGGCCACGGGCCACCTGATCGATCGCTTCGGGCGTGCTGTCGCGTGCGGCGGCAACCTTGCCGATGAATTCGCGATAGCCGTCGTCGATCACGCTCTGGATCACTTCCCCCACGATCGGATTGAGCGCGCGCGTGGGGTCGAAGGCTCCCGCGAGCTTCGTCGTCGCAACACCATCGACGCGGACGCCAATCTTGGCAAGCGTGTCGGGAATGGTGAAGAACAGGCCGAAGATGCCGATCGAGCCCGTGATCGTGCTTTCGTCGGCCCAGATTTCATCCGCATTCATTGAAATCCAGTAGCCGCCCGAGGCCGCCACGTCGCCCATCGACACCACCACCGGCTTGCCGGCGGCGCGGGTCAGTTCCACCTCACGCCGAATCTGCTCGGACGGGAACACACCGCCGCCGGGCGAATCCACGCGCAGCACGACGGCCTTGACGTCCTCGTCCTCGCGCGCATCTCGCAGCACCTGCGCGGTGGACACGCCGCCGACGACCCCCGGAGGCTGGTCGCCGTCGATGATTTCGCCCTGCGCCACCACCACTGCGATTTGCGGACGGGTGTCGATCGGCATCGTTTCGCGGCCGAGATATCCGAGGTAGTCGTCCATCGAGACCTGACGGAAGGTATGTTCCTCCTCATCCTCCACGCCACGCTCGATCATCAAGTCGCGGAATTCGTCCTGGGTCTTGAGCGCGTCCACCAGTTTCTGTTGCAGCGCTAGTTGGGCGAGGTCTCCGTTCACCGCTTTCAGGCGTTCGGCGAAGGCGTCGATGTCGGCCTGCATCTGCGCGGCATCGAGCTTGCGAAGGGTCGCGATGTCGGAGAGATAACGCTGCCAGAGGTCGTTCATCCAGAACAGATCGGCCTCGCGCGATTCCGGCGAAGGTGCATCGAGGATGTAGGGCTCGGCGGCGGACTTGTACTCGCCCACGCGGAACAAGTGCACGTCGACGCCCAACTTGTCCTGCAAGCCTTCGCGGTAATAGCTGCGAAAGCGCGACAGGCCTTCGATCAGCAACGCGCCTTCCGGATGCAGGTAGATCTCATCGGCGCTCGCCGCGAGGTAGTACTGCTTCTGCTCGAGATAGTCGGCGTAGGCCACGACCTGTTTGCCGCTGACTTTGAATTTGGCGAGTGCGGCGCCGACTTCGCGCAGGCTGGCCAGTCCGGCGCCACCGAGTTGGTCGGGGCGCAGCACGATGCGGTCGATGCGCGGGTCCTTCGCGGCTTTCTCGATGGCGTGCAAGACATCCCGTAGTTGGGTTTCAGGCTGTTCCTCTCCCAGCATGCGGGCGAACGCGCGCGAGGCCGGATCGGCACTGAACTGTTCGACCAGTTCGCCCTGCGGAGCGAGCACCAGCGCGGTCTGGTTCTGCAGCGTACGACCGCCCCCGAAGATTGCCGCCAGTACGATCAGCAGCACGAACAGGAACAGCAGGTTGAACACCAGCCGGCGGGTGAAATTGAGCGTGTTCCACAGACCACGGAAGAAACGGCGGATCACGCCCGGTTTTTGCTCGGACATCGGAAACTCCAATAATGACGAGTCAAGGATACCGGCAAGCGCGCCGGACGCATGCATCGAAGGTCACCCCGACGCGCGACGAGCGGGTACGGTTCAGTCAGCCGACGGTTTAGGAAGCTTGAGTCAGTACCACGAGCGTCGACCGCGTCAGCCGCACGAAACGCCATGCCAACAAGCCGGCGGCCACGGTCAGGCCCGCGATCAATCCGCACCACATGCCTTGCGGGCCCCAGCCCAGGCCAAGACCGAGCCCAGCGCCCAGGGACATGCCGACGCCCCAGTAGGCAAACGCGGTCAGCAGCATTGGGACGCGGGTGTCCTTGAGGCCACGCAAGGCGGCGCCGGAGACGACCTGGATCCCGTCGGAGAGCTGGAACGCGGCGGCGTACAGCAACAGATTCGCGGCCAGCGCGACCACGGCGGCATCGTGGGTATAGATCGAGGCGATCGCGGTATTGCCCAATGCCATCGCGATCGCGGCCAGGCCTTGCGTGCCAAGTACGATCAGGTACCCGGCCAAGGCCGCGCGGCGAACGCCGTCGCTGCGGCCTGCCCCGATCGCGTATCCGACCCGCACTGTGGTCGCCTCCGCCAGACCCAGCGCCGCCATGAAAGTGACGCTGGCGACGTTGAGCGCGATCTGGTGCGCCGCCACTGGCACCGCGCCCATTCCGCCGATCAAAAGCGCGGTGACGATGAACAGGCTGCCTTCCATGAAGATGCTGACCCCGATCGGCAGACCGAGCGTCAGCAGCTCGCGGATCGAACGCCAGCGCGGCAGATCGAAGCGCGCGAACAAGCCGAGGTCGGCGAAGCGCGCACTGCGCCAGAGGTACCATCCGAAGCCGAGTGCCTGGGTCCACAGCATGATCGCCGTGGCATAGCCCAGCCCGGCCGCGCCGAGTTCCGGCAAGCCGAATGCGCCGAACATCAGCGCGTAGCCCAGCGGCACCAGCAAGGCCAGACCGCCGATGCCGAACACCATTGTGGGCCAGGTCCAGTGCAGGCCTTCGCTCAGATAGCGCATGCAGAAATACAGCGCGAGGGCCGGGACGCCCCAGCGGATGCCGTGCAGGAAGTCGCGCGCACCGGGCTGGATCTCCGGCGCGATCCCCATCGCCGGGAGCATCCAGCTGGACAGACTGAGGAAGACGAACAACGCCAATGCGAGGCCCAGCGCCAGCCACATCGACTGGCGGAACGTCGCCGCGATCTCGCCACGGCGACCGGCCCCGTCGAGCTGCGAGACCGTCGGTGGCAGCGCCAAAAGCACCCCGATCAGCACCATGATCGCGACCGACCACAGCGCCGAGCCGACCGCCACGGAAGCCAGCGTGTTCGCACTATGCCGACCCGCCAGCACCGAATCGACGAAACCGATCAGGCCGGTCGAGACATGTCCGAAGATCAGCGGCAGGGCGAGTACGAAGGTGGTACGCACCTCGTGTCGCAATGGCGCGAGACCGGGTTTGGAGGACAGCATGGGCCAACTCTTGGCACGCGGCGATCACCGAGTTGCGCTGCATCGGGGCGTGGCTGCGATATCTTAACGGCATGACCGAGACGCCGATATCGCCTGCCACACCAGAACCGACCGTCAGCCACCGTTGCGAGAACTGCGGTGCGCAGTTGCTCGGAGGGCACTGCTATTCGTGCGGCCAGCCGATCAAGGGGCTGGTGCGTCATTTTTCCAGCATCGTCGGTGACTTCTTCGACAGCGTCTTTAATTTCGACACCCGCACCATCCGCACCCTCGGACCACTGCTGTTCAAACCCGGGCATCTGACCAACGAGTATTTCCACGGCCATCGGGTGCGCTACGTCAGCCCGGTGCGGCTGTTCTTCTTCCTCTGCGTCGCGGCGTTCTTCGCACTGCAGCTCACCGTCGACATCGATCTGGACAACGATGCGGGGGTGCAGAGCAGCGCGATCGCGAAAGCTGACACCGTGGCTGCGGTCGAAGCGCTGCGCGACAAGGCCGCGGCCGACCTGAAAAAGGCGCGCGCAGAAATTCCCGACGCGCCCGGCGCACGCGTCGGTATCGAGGTGGCCATCGATGTCATCGAAGACGAGGCCAAGGAGCGCATCGCGTGGATCGGCAAACGCGATGCCGCGCACGCGCGCGGCGAGGACGCGCCGCCGTATGAGGGTGTCACTGGCAACGACAAGGACAGCCGCGACAGCGGCATGCGTTTCAACGGCAAGCTTTGGGACCCGGTCAGCAATCCGCTCGACATCGGCTGGCTGCCAGACGCGGGCAATGCCGCGCTCAATCGCCTGGTGGGCCGCGCCAAGGACAATATGGAGCGCATTCGAGAACAGCCGCGGCTGCTGGTGGATGCGTTCATGGAGGCGTTGCCACAAACGTTGTTCGTCTTGTTGCCCGTGTTCGCGCTGCTGCTGAAAATTCTTTACCTGTTCAAGCGCCGGCTCTACATGGAGCACCTGATCGTGGCGCTGCACAGCCACGCCTTTCTGTGCGCGGCGATCCTGCTATTGACTGGGCTCAGTCTGCTGCGCGACCAGAGCGGAGGCAGCGGTTTCCTGTACACGATGCTGGGATGGATCGAAGCCGCGGTCGCCCTCTGGATGCCGCTGTATCTACTGTTGATGCAGAAGCGCGTCTACGGCCAGGGCTGGCTGCTGACGTTGCTCAAGTACGGCGTGCTCGGCACCTGTTATCTGGTACTGGTCTCGATCGGCGCCGGCATCAACCTCGCGGTGAGCGTGGTGTCGATGTGA
>JBKJTK010000458.1:0-2963 GCA_046590875.1 Chiayiivirga sp. | reverse complement strand
GGCGTCGACAACGACAACGCGCGCATCGAAAACTGCAGCGTGCAGAAGGCAATCCTCGGCATCTACAGTACCGGTGCGAGTGCTGCGAACCCGAACACCGGCAACTTCATCACCAAGAACGATATTTCCGCAACCGGTGTGAACCGAGTGCGCCGCGGCGGCATCCTGAGCTTCAACCAGGATGGCATCGAGGTCTCGCTCAACCAGATCGGAGGAATGGATTCGAACGAGAGCCTCGACACCTACGGCATCGGCCTCGGCATCCAGGATGTCAACGCCACCGCAATCACCAATGGCGGCATCACCAACGCGCTGGTCGCCCGCAACCGTATCAACGGCGTGGCCAGTGCCAGCGCGGTCGGGTTCTCATCGTTCGGCATCGGCATCGCCGGCGGCACGACCGGGACCAATACGATCTCGAACAACATGATCTCGGGCGTGATCGCACCGTCGACCTCGCCGGACATCGTGGCCGGCCTCTTCGTGGCCGGCGTGACCGGATCGTCGACGCGCGTCTACTACAACTCGGTGAGTTTGACGGGCGATCGTGGCGCGGTTGCTTCGCAGATCGGCAGCTACGCGTTCGCGATGTCGGGCGCCGATCCGACCGTCGAGCTCAAGGACAACATCTTCTCGAACTCGCAGACCTCGGGTGGCGGCGTCAACGCGAAGTCATACGCGATCGGCACGGCCGCGACGACCTTCGTCAATCTTGATGCGAACTTCAACGTGTACTTCGCGAGTGGCGCTAATGCCGGCTTCTTCCGCAGTGGTGGGTTGGCCGCGGCCGGCACCGACTACGGGAACCTGGCTCTGTGGCAGGCAGCCATCACCGATGACGCAAACTCACTTTTCGCCGATCCGCTATTCGTCTCTGCGGTGGACCTGCATCTGCAGACTGCACCGCTTAGCCCGGCGGTCGATGTCGGAACGCCGATCGCGGCCGTAACGGTCGATATCGACGGTGAGGCGCGTCCAGCGACACTGACGGACATAGGCGCGGATGAAGTCGTACTGAACTCGGCGCCGACGATCACGGCGGTAGGAGTCGCGCGCACGGCTGGTGACGCCGGTGCGGTCTCGACCATCGCCAACGTCGACGACTTCGAGGACGCGGAGAACGCGCTTGTCGTCACCGTCGATGGCGGCGCCACGGCGACCAGCAACGGCGTGACCGTCAGCTCGATCTCGACCACGGCAGCCGGTGTGACCAGCGCCAACGTGGTGGCTGCGTGTGGCGCAACCAGCGCTGCGTTCACGCTGCGCGTGACCGACTCGGGTGCGTCGTTTTCCGACGCCACCTTGAACGTGACAGTGAATCCGAACGTCGCACCGACGCTAACCTATCCGGCAGCCACGGCGGCCGTGTTCGGTCAGTCGCTCAACGTCGATGCGGCAACCGGGCCGACCGATTCGGGCAGCGTTGCCAGCATCGTGGTGCAAAGCTTGGGAGCGTACACCGGTGGCGCAACAGTGAATCCGGCTGCCGTGGTTGCATTGACCTCGGCAGCACCGGTCGGTTCGCACACACTGGTGATTCGCGCCACCGACAACTGCGCGCTCACGACCGATGCGAACCTGATGCTGACTGTCGGCAAAGCGAACACCACGACCACGATCCTTACCGACACGCCGGATCCGTCGGTTGCCGGCACACAGGTGACCGTCGCCTTCTCGGTGGTCGCGCTCGCACCTGGCGCCGGCACCCCGACAGGGAACGTCACGGTGGCTGACGGCATCGACAGCTGCACTGCAACCGCGCTGCAGGGAACCTGCATGCTCACGATGAACAACGTGGGTAGCCGCACGCTGACGGCCACTTACGCGGGTGATGAGAGCTTCAACTCGAGCAACGATACCGAGCCGCATGTCGTCAATAGTGCGAGCACCGATCTCTCGATCACCAAGGTCAGCAACACGACCATGTTCGGCATGGGGCTCATCCAGTACACGGTGACGGCACGCAACCTCGGACCACTGCCGGTGGTCGGCGCGACCGTGCAGGACACCCTACCTGCCGGTTTGATGGACCCGACATGGACCTGTTCGGGCACGAACGGCGGCACTTGCGATGCGCTCGGTGGCGGTAACATCAATCAATCGGTGAACCTGCCGGTCAACGCCACTGTTACGTTCGTGATCACCTCGAATCTGGCTTCCACTCTGCCGGACTCGCTGGTGAACACTGCGACGGTGACGTCGTCGCCAGCCGTGCCGGACTCAAACACCGCAAACAACAGCGCAACTGTTACGGACCGCGTCCTCCTCTTCCGGGACGGCTTCGAGGGGACAGATCCCGTACCGTTCGTGCTGCTTTCGCCGACCAACGCGGGCGAGACACGGACACAGTCCCTGCGCGCTGGCGACATCGCGGACATGGCACTTGGATTGAATTCGGTGTACGTGATCGAGTTCCGGATCGGCAACAGCCTTGCGGTGATCAGCACACGGTCGTTTGGGGACCAGGTGCAAGTCAGTCTCCTGCAACGCAATGCCTCCGGCATTTGGAGTACCGGTCCTTGGCTGTTGCTGCAAGGCGGCCAACGCTTGAACTTCCTCTGGTCGAACGTCCTTTCACATGCTGTGGCTTTACGGCGTGTACGAGCCGGTGGCCGCCCGGCCTGACAAGCCGCGCCTGCGCCGCGGCGTCTTTGGCAACGGCTTCGAGGATCAACCGCTTCGAATAAGCGTTCAAAATGTAACGGATTAGCCTAATGCCTGCGTAATCGCGTAGACCACCTACGGCACCCGCGCGGATACGGCCCTAGCAAACCCAATACGGCGCCCAAGAGCGCGCGCACCGGCCACCGATTGCACCGCCCGAGCGAGGCGATTAGCGAACCTTATGTAAGCGCCTGCTGACGACACCTACCCATTCGCGATCCAACGCGTTAGCGATCAGCCGCGAGCTTTCCAGTTCTGCGGCAGCAGGCGGTTGATGTCGCGATCGAGCGTGGTCGGCA
>JBKJTK010000422.1:0-3569 GCA_046590875.1 Chiayiivirga sp. | reverse complement strand
GTCCTCGAGGCCGTCGACCTCGCCGCGCACGCACCGCGGCGCGTGTCCGACTACTCGCAGGGCATGCGCCAGCGCCTGGGGCTGGCGCGCGCCATGCTGGGCGCGCCGCCTGTGCTGATACTCGACGAGCCCACCAATGGGCTCGACCCGGAAGGCATCGCCCAGATGCGCCGGTTCCTGCGCGAACTGCCCGAACGCTCCGGCGCCACCGTGCTGCTATCGAGCCACTTGCTCGGCGAGATCGATCAGGTTGCAACCCACGTCGGCATCCTCAGTGAGGGCCGCCTCGTGCTCGAGGGTGCACTTGCCGAACTCAAGGCGAGCCTGGGCACCGAGGTGGCGGTTGGCACCGACGACCTGGCACGTGCCGCCGACGTCGCCCGGGCCCACGGATTCGACATCGAATGCCGCGAGGACGCTCTCGTCGCGCGCCTGGCGCCAGGCGAGGAAACGCGTTCGGCCTCGGCCGCGCTCAACCGCGTGCTCTGCGTGGCCGGCGTGCGCGTGCATGCCGTCACCCTGCGCGAGCGCAGCCTCGAGACCCTCTACCGCCTCGCCGCGCAGCCGGCCGCCCTGGCCTGAATCAAGGACCACCGATGACCACTCCCCGTTTTTCCGTCGCGCTGGCGGTCGAGGCCATCAAGCTGCGCCGCTCGCTTGCGCTGCTGCTCGTTGTCGTCGCACCCGCGCTAATCGCCGTGTTCGTGTTCTTTAACCTGCTGCGCGGCGAGCACGCCATGCCGTGGCCAATGCTGCTGCAGACGTCGGCGGCGATCTGGGCGTTCTTCATGCTGCCGATGAGCGTCACGGCGCTCACCGCGCTGGTCGCGCACACCGAACACGGCCCGCGCGCCTGGGACACGCTGCGCGCACTGCCCGTGCCGCGCTGGCACCTGTACGCTGCCAAGGCCCTCGGTGTGCTGACACTGGTGGTCGCGATGAGCGCGCTGCTTGCGATGATGACTTTCGCGGCCACCGCGGCCGCGGCATGGCTCAAGCCCGCGATCGCGCCGACCGGCGCACCCGATCTTGCCGCCTACTTCGTCTTGCTTGGCCGCATCTTCCTGGCCAGTTGGCTGCTGGTGGCGGTGCAATTGTGGATTGCGCTGCGTTTCCCGAGCTTTGTCCCGGCGCTCGCGACCGGCATCGGCGGAACCTTCTTCGCCGTGGTCGCAACCACCGCCAAGATCGGCGTCGTGCTGCCGTGGCAGATCCCGATCAACCAGCTCGCAAGCGACCCTCAGCGCGCGCAGCTTGCCCTTGCTGTCGGCGCAGTGGGTGGATGCGCGGCGTTTGGCGCGATGTTGTGGCGCTTGAGCCGGCGGGAAGTGGTGTAGGTGCGGAGGAAATCGGGAGTCCGGCGCTGCCGAGCCCAACTTATATTCGAGTAGCCATGAGTGACTTCGATCTGTCTAGCGCCCGCCACGGTGCTTCTCGTGAGCGCGCCGCTCGCGTATCCGGTCAGCGAGCCACTCGCACCACTCCAACAGTTTCGGATTCCCAGTATTTTCCCGCTCTCTTGCGGCCGCGCGCGATGAGTGCCCGCTTGTGGCCGGTAACGACCGCAGCAGTCAGCGCGCGAGCGCGAGCCGCGCCAAGGCGTAGGCCGCCTCCTGCGCTTCGGCGCGGGCGCCGGACGTGCCCGAATTCGACATCGCCGCGACCACGATGGCGTGCTCGGGCAACAGTACAAAAAAGGCCGCCGCGCCGGGCTGAGTTCCGCCATGGTGCAGGATCCGCACCGGGCGGTCTTCACCCAACAGCCGCACCGAGTCGTCCACGCGCCAGCCCAGGGCGTAGTTCTCGGGGTTCATGCTGCCATCGGCCAGCGCCAGCGGTGTCCACAGCTCGCGCTTGGCAGCCTTCGAGACCAGCTCGTCGCCCAGCAAGTCCAGTCCCAGACGCACCAAGTCGGTGGGCGTTGTCACCAGGCCGCCGCCCGCGATCTTGTAGCTCGAATTGATTGGATACGAGGGCGTGTAGCGACCGCCTTCACCTTGGTAGAAGGCGACGCGGCCGGGCATCGGTGCCGCGGTATCCACAGCGGTGTCGACCATGCCGGCCGGCTGGAACACCAGCGTGTCCAGCAGCGAGGGAAAGTCCTGGCCCGCGGCGCCCTCCAACTGCCGCGACAGCAGCGAATAGCCGAAGGTCGAGTACTGAAAGCCGGTGCCCGGCGTGAAACGCAAAGCGTCCTCGACGAACATCGGCAGCCCTGCGGCTACCGTATCGTACTGATGCGTGGAATAGTTCTCGTGCCAGCCCATCCACCAAGCCGGAATTCGGCTGTAATGCCGTACGCCAGCGCGATGCGACGCCAGCAGCTTCGCCGTCAGCGGCTGCAGGTGCGGGGGGAGTCCGTCGACGTAGGTCGAAAGCGGCGCGTCGAGCGCGAGCTTGCCGGCATCCACGAGCCGCATCATCGCGACCGCGGTGATCGGCTTGGCGACGCTGCCGGTGCGATAGCGCGAACGCAGCGTCGCTGGCAGGCCGCGTTCGATGTCTGCATGGCCGGTGGCGCCGGCCCACTGAAGCTGTCCGTCCCAAGCAATCGCCGCCGAGATCGACGGCAGGCCGGCGCGTTCGCGGCTTTCGCGCAGGGCTTTCGCGAGCGACTTCGCCAGCTCTGGCGACAGCCCGGGCGCGGCGTGCTGGACGTCCTGCGTCGCCGGAACCTCCGGCACGACCTGGTCCGGCCAGTACCACTTGCCGAAGAACACCAGATTCGGTCCCAGCAACAATGCGCAGGTGATCAGGAAGTTGCGCGAGTGGCGCAACAGGCGCCGCCCAAGGCTAGGGCGGGTCTTGTTCGCAGGCGACTGGTTACTCATGGGCAATCTCGGGTGGCGTACGGGGACTATAGGCGGCAGCATGGCGCGACATAACTGCCGAAAGTCAGAATTCTCGCGCCTGGAGCGGCGCCGATCAGGCCAGCATCCTGCAGGTCTTGGTGATGGCTTCGGCCAGTCGCTCGAACTCGACCTGGTTGAACGCGATACATACCGCGTCTGCAGAAATCTCTTTCACGCTTCCGCTTCGCCGCGGGGTAGCTCCGGCAAGTTTAACTCCCGCAAAAACGCATTGTGCTTCTGCGTCGCCGCGCGGATCGCGCTTGCAATTTCCGTCAAGCGGGTATGCGTCGCCCTCAGGTCAATCTCTGGCTCTGCCTGCGCGGTGCTGATGTAGCGGGAGATGTTGAGGTTGAAGCCTTCCGCCTCGATGCGCTCCATCGCGACGCGCTTTGAGTAGCGGTCTTTTTCCTTGCGGTGCTGGTAGGTGTCGACGATCTTGTCGATGTGCTCGTCGCTCAGCACGTTCTGGCGCTTGCCTTTGTCGAAGTGCTCGGCGGCATTGATGAACAGAACGTCGTCGAACTTCTTGCACTTCTTCAGCACGAGAATGCAGACCGGTATGCCCGTTGAATAGAACAGGTTGGCAGGCAGGCCGATGACGGTGTCGATGTGGCCGTCCTTCAGCAGCTTGGTACGGATCTTCTCCTCGGCACCGCCGCGGAACAGCACGCCGTGGGGCAGGATGATCGCCATCACGCCCTGATCCTTCAGGTAGTG
>JBKJTK010000336.1:0-4896 GCA_046590875.1 Chiayiivirga sp. | reverse complement strand
GCTCCGGTGGCGCCGACCCCGTGGGCAGGCGCTGGTGCAAGACCGGCGCAGACGGACAGACGAGGATCGAGGCTCCTGCCGGCGATTACCTTCTGCGTGTCTGGCACCAGCGCCTGCCCACGGGGTCGGCGCCACCGGAGCGTGAATTCGTGCTGGGTGCAGCCGGTGCGAGCGAACGGGTTTCGCTGCAACTCGGGGCCCCGCCATTGCAGAAAGCGGTTGACCCGCGCCTGCGTGAATTACAGGAAAAGTTCCGGAAGCTGAAGCGTGAACCCTGAAGGCAGGCCAGCGCCTCCGGCATCGACGACGCGAGCGGTTGGGGGCGGTCGCTTCCGGCTGAGTTTCCAGAACAAGATCGTGGCGCTGCTGATCCTGCTGATCGCAGTCACGCAGCTGGCGACGTTCACCGTGGTCAACGTGGCGACCGGGCGCAGCGTGCGAACTCAGCTTGAACGCGATCTGGACGTCGGCGAGCGCGTCTGGCAGCGATTCCACGAATCCCGCGGCCGCCAATTGCTGGATTCGGTCGGATTGCTTTCCGACGATTTCGGCTTCAAGGAAGCGGTGGCGAGTGGCGATCAGCCCACCATGGTTTCGGCATTGGGTAACCACGCAGCGCGCATCGGTGCTGATGCGTCGCTGCTGCTGTCGCCTGACGGTGATTTGCTCGCCAGCCAGTCGCCGGGCTCGGAAGCCGAACAGGCCGCGGCACTGGCGCCGCTCATCGCAACCGCACGTCACGAGGGCTTCGCTTACGGCGTCGTGGTGCTGGACGACGGGGCGTACCAGATAGCGGTCGTGCCGATGTTGGCACCGAACCAGATTGCCTGGGTGGCCGTGGGCACGTCCTTCGGCGAGGATGTCACGCGCGACTATCACGCCATCACCGGCCTGGATGCCAGCATCGCGCGCATCGCCGCTGGGCGCCTGAGGATCGATGCATCCAGCCTCGCCACCGAACAGAGCGCGTCGCTTGCGACGTTGCCATCGAGCGTCTGGGCCGATGCGGATGTTTCCGATACCTCCTCACGCGACGAAAACAGCGAGCGTTTCCTGCGTGGCGTGACGGTTTCGGCGAAAGGCGCGGCGCCGGTGCTGGTGTTGCTGCAGGGCTCGTTGCAGACGGCGATGGCGCCGTTCGAACAGCTCAAGACCCGAATTCTCGGGCTCTCGGCCTTGGCAGCGGTGCTGGCGCTGCTAGTCGCCGGCGCGGTGGGACGTGGCGTGAGCCGGCCGGTGTCGGAGCTGGCGGGTGCCGCGATTCGTATCGAGCAGGGCGATTACACCCGACCCGTAGCGGCCAAAGGGCAGGACGAACTCGCGCGCCTCGCCAACGTCTTCAACCGCATGCAGGACGGAATCGCGCAGCGCGAGGAGCGCATCGTGCATCAGGCTAATCACGATGGCCTGACGGGTCTCCCGAATCGTTCCAAGGCCTTGATAGAGCTGGAGACGGCGATCGCGCGGGCGCGGGCCATTGCAGGCCACTGCACCGTGCTGATGCTGGATGTCGATCGCTTCAAAGAGATCAACGACACCCTCGGACACGATTTCGGCGACCAGGTGCTGGTCGAAGTTGCCAAGTGCCTGCGCGCGACGGTGCGCCCACAGGATTTCGTCGCGCGTCTGGGGGGCGACGAATTCCTGGTGCTGATGGAGGGAGTGGGGCCGGAGCAAGCGCTGCTGCGGGCAACTGAATTGGGCGCGTCGTTGCGCGCGCCACTGCAATTGCCGAGCACGCTGATCAACCTCGATGTGAGCATCGGCGTCGCGATCCATCCGCAGCACGCCGCCGATGCCGAAACCCTGCTGCGTCGCGTCGACATCGCGATGTACGAGGCCAAGACATTGCATGCCGGGGTGGCGCTGTACATCCCCGGGCGGGACGAATTGCATCTGCGTCAACTGACCTTGATGGCCGAACTGCGGCGCTCGATCGAACGCAGAGAACTGCATGTCGTGTTCCAGCCCAAGGTCGAAATAGCCAGCGGCGCGGTGCGCCACGCCGAAGCGTTGCTGCGCTGGAACCACGCGCAGCTGGGACCGGTGGCGCCAGACGAGTTCATTCCGCTCGCCGAGCGCTCGGGATTCGTGCACGAGCTCAGCCGTTTCGTACTCGACGAATCGATCCGGCAATGCCAGTCATGGCGCGGTGAAGGGCTCGATCTAAGCGTAGCGGTCAACCTGTCAGCGATGGACCTGATGGACAGCGAGATGCCCGACTACGTCTACGATTGTCTGCACCGGCACCGCATGGAACCATCGCGCCTGATTCTGGAGGTCACCGAGAGCGCGCTGATGCGCGATGTCAACTACGCGATCCGGGTGCTGCAGCGCCTGCGCGCCGGCGGTGTACGCATATCTATCGACGACTTTGGCACTGGGCATTCGTCGCTGGCCCAGCTCAAGAAGCTGCCGGTGGATGAGCTGAAGATCGACAAGAGCTTCATACTGCAACTGGCGCAGGATGAGGACGACGCGGTGATCGTGCGCGCGACGATCGATCTGGGACACCATATGGGTCTGCTCGTCATCGCCGAGGGTGTGGAGGACGCACGCAGCTACGAACTGTTGCGCGACTATGGCTGCGACCTGGTGCAGGGCTACTTGTTCAGTCGCCCGTTAAAATCGGTCGAGTTCGTGGCATGGTGCCAACAGCATGCGCGGGAATCTCACGCGGTCGTGTGAGACGTCGACGAGCGCGGAGACCCGGCGGGTTTGCGAAGTTGGTGAAGTCGTGCACCATGAAGCATGGCTCGTGCACCGAGGCAATGACGATGCGATTCCTGGGGCGATACGGCGGTCTGTTGCTGTTGGCTGCCGTACCCGCTGTTGTGCAGGCGGATGCGGGCCGCTTGCTCGCCACCGGAGGCGCGACCCAGATCGAGGGCGCCGCCGGCGGAGGCCTGGTGCCTTGGGCGGTGCTGGCCGGTTACGGCACGCGCGAGGGTAACGGCGGCACTGCGTTCGCCACCCGTGTGGATAGCGGCGACTATGCGCTCGACAGCCTCGGCGTTGCCTACACGTTCAACAATCGGCTTGAGTTGTCTTATGCGCTTCAGCACTTCGACCTGGGCACCTTGCAGCGACAGCTGTCGCTGCCGGTCGGCGCCTTCGACATGGATGTCTTCGGCGCGAAATATCGCATCGCAGGCGACCTGATCTACGGCGAGGGGCCGCAGATCGCGCTGGGCGTGCAGCACAAACGCCAACGCGACTTCGCCATTCCGCAAGCCGTCGGTGCGCGCGACCATTCCGGTACCGATGTCTTTCTCAGCGCCAGCCGTCTGTTTCTGGCGGGTTTGGCGGGCCGCAACCTGCTGCTTAGCGCGAACCTGCGTGCGACCAAGGCCAATCAGCTCGGCCTTCTGGGTTTCGGCGGCGACCGTCGGGACAGTTACTCGCTGTTGTTTGAAGGGACCGCGGCGCTGTTGCTGGACCGGCACTGGGCGCTGGGTCTGGAGTATCGACAGAAGCCCGACAACCTCGATTTCGCCGCGGAGGATGACTGGCGCGATGCCTTCGTTGCGTGGTTCCCGAACAAGCATGTGGCACTGGTTACGGCGTACGTCGATCTCGGCTCGATCGCTGGTATCGATCGCCAGCGCGCCTGGTACCTCTCCGTGCAAATGAGCTACTGAGGCTGCGCCATGCGTCGAACGGTCGCCAACCTGGAACTGCTGAAATCTCTTCGTCGGGGATCACTGCTGCTGGGATCACTGCTGCTGGTCGGCTGCGCGACGGGCGGCAGCCCGCGTCGGCTGTACGACGACTTGGGCGGTCAGGCGGGCATCGAGGCGATCGTGGAGGGACTGTTGTTCAAACTCGTTGACGATCCCCGCATTGGCCACCATTTCGCCAACACCGACATACTGCGTCTGCGCGCAAAGCTGATTGAGCAAATATGCGTAGAGGCGCAGGGACCTTGCATCTACACCGGCGAGGACATGCGGACCGCGCACGCTGGTCGAAACCTCACCGACGCCGACTTCAACGCCCTGGTGGAAGACTTGGTCGACGCGATGGAAGCGCGCGACGTGCCGGTGGCGGCACAGAACCGACTCCTGAAGCGGCTCGCTCCGATGCATGCGGACATCGTCGATCGCCAATAATTCGCGTTGCCCGACCGCAGGGGCGAGGCTATCCTTCGCAGAGGGTCCAGGGAGAGGCGGCAATGCGGCGTAAACTGGTGGTGGGAAACTGGAAACTGCACGGCGACCGCGCCTTTGCGCGCGTTCTGCTGGATGCCGTCGTTGCTGGTCCGCGTCCGCCCGGCGTCGAATTGGTCGTGCTGCCGCCGGTCCCCTATCTGAGCGAGCTGATCGACCGTTACGGCAATTGCGGCATCGGGTTCGGCGCCCAGGACGTCAGCGCGAACGAACAAGGCGCTTACACGGGGGAGACCTCGGCCGGGATGTTGCTTGACGTGGGCTGCCGCTACGGCCTGGTCGGGCATTCCGAGCGCCGCCGGCACCATGACGAGAGCAGCGAACTGGTCGCAGAGAAGTTTGTCGCGGCCAAGCGCGCCGGCCTGGTGCCGCTGCTGTGCTTGGGCGAAACCCTGCACCAGCGCGAGGCCGACCAGACCGAGTGGGCGATCTGCCGCCAGCTAGAACCGCTGCTGGCGCATGGTGCGGCGGTCCTGGAAGGCTGCGTGATCGCCTACGAGCCGGTATGGGCTATTGGCACCGGTCGGACCGCCACGCCAACCCAGGCCCAGGCCGTGCACAAGTACATCCGTGGCGAAATCCGTTCGCGCAATGCTAAAATAGCGGACTCGCTACCGATCCTGTACGGCGGAAGCGTGAAACCCGCCAACGCCGCGGAGCTGTTCGCACAGCCCGACATCGATGGCGGCCTGATCGGGGGAGCCTCCCTCGTTGCCGAAGATTTCCT
>JBKJTK010000265.1:0-2724 GCA_046590875.1 Chiayiivirga sp. | reverse complement strand
CGGCTCTCCACCATCGCATCGGGGCTCATGCGCACGATGTCGAGTTCGCGCAGCACGCCGGCGAGCTGGTGGTGGCAATCGATGTGCAGCGCAGCGTAGTCCTGGCCGGGGCGCACCTTGGAAACCAGATCCTGTTGCACGCGGCCGACCGCAGCGATCAGGGCTTCGAAGCGCACGTCGCCGTTGCCGTAGGTGCGGGTGATGTCGGCGGCATAGCCGTCGCAGTCGGCGCCGGCATCGATCAGGAAGGCGCGATGCGTCTCCGGTTTTTCGGCGCGCTGGTGTTGATAGTGCAGCACCGCGCCGTGTTCGTTCAGCGCCACGATGTTGCCGTAGGGCAGGTCGATGTCGTTGTGCTCGGTGGCGGCGAGGTAGGCGCGATGGATTCCGAGTTCGGACTCGCCGGCGCGGAAGGCGCGTTCCGCCGCGCGATGCCCGCGCACCGCCCGCGTCGAGGCGCGTCGCATGCGCTCGACTTCGTACGGCGTCTTGGTCGCACGATGCCAATGCAGATGATCCAGCACCGGCAGCGGATTGTTCGGCACGTAGCCATCGATTGCCGCATCGATGTCGCCGAGGATCGCGCTGCGCGCGGCCGGCGGCAAATGTTGCGCGGCGTCCGAGGGGTCGTGGATCGTGCGGACGTCGAAGTGTTCGACCCAATCGCCGTCGGGAGCCCTCGGCGGCAAATGCCAGTAGTCCTCAGGTTGGAAACAGATCAGGAGCGGACGCTGCCCGGGCGTGATTGCAAGCCAGCTGTGCGGATGCTGGATCAGCGGCAGCCAGGCCTTGAAATGCGGGTTGACCTGGAACGGATACGGGCGGTCGTCGAGGAAGTGGTACTTCTCCACGCCCGCTGCGATCAGCAGGTGATCGAAACCCGCGCGCGCCAGGGCCGCATCGCTGCGCGCAAGCAAGGTGTCGAGATGGGCGCGATACGGCGACGGGGGGGTGGTCATGGCGAGGTTGGGTCGGAACGGAAACGCGAATTCTGCCCGAAAGCCGGCGCCGCGCCAGGGATCACGTTTAGTCCGAACACGGTCCCGGTTGACCCAGCGGTGGCGCCAGGCGCACCGGCTCGCGTTGCAGGGTGACGCGCGCCTGCATCGCCGCGGTGATCAACAGTTCATTCTCGTCGGTCAGTAACAACGCGCAGCGCACGCCGAGGTGTTCGAGCAGGTCGGCGAAGCGCGCCGGGCCACCCACCATGAGCGTGGTCGCAGCGATGTCGGCGAGCACCGGATCGCGGTGCAACACCGCCACCGCGGCGCTTCCCGTCACCGGCTGGCCGGTGCGCGTGTCGAGCACGTGCGCCCAGCGCGCGCCGCTAGGGGCTTCGCGAAACTTGCTGTAGTTGCCGGAAGCGAACAGGGCTTCATGGTCGGCGAGCTCGACCCCGCCCAGCACCCCGCCGTAGGGATCGCGGATGCCGACTTTCCAGGGCCGTCCGCCAGCGTTGCCCAGCGCATACACGTCGCCGCCCAGACTCAGCAACGCGTTATTGACCCCGTGCTCAGCGAGCAGTCGCGTCGCTTCCTCTGCTGCGACGCCCTCGGCAATTCCGCCGAAGTCGAGCTGCACCGCCGGGTTGAGGCTGTATACGGTCTCACCGTCCACCACCACCTCGGAAATGCTCGGCCGTTGCGTACGCCAGGCGTCGAGCTGCGCCATGCTCGGCAGCGGTGTCGTCACCGGGAACTCGCTGGTGTGGAAACCCCACAGCACCATCAGGCCGCCGATGGCGGGATCGAACAGGCCATCGCTGCGGATCGATAACGTTTGGGAGCGTTGGATCAGGTCGCGGATCGATGCCGGTGGGGAGCTGCGTTCGCCGCGCGCGAAGGCCGCGTTGAGCGTGGTGAGTGCGCCCGGCTCCCAGGCATGCCAGTCGCGATGGAACTGATTGAAGCGCTCTGCCACGGCGGCGAGCGCCGGACGCGCCTGCTCCGAAGTCATACCCGCGAGATCGATCGTGGCTTCGCCGCCGAACACGAACAGGGTCTCGCGTTGCAGTTCGGGCTCGCGCTGGCAGGCGACGAGTGCGGCCATCAAGGCGATCCCGAGCCCCAGCAACGCGGTTCGACTCCGCTGCGCACCCCGCGCGGCGGCGGAGTCGACGGGCGCGACGGGCATCAGACGTACTGTCCGCCCGGCTGCTCGATCCAGGCGCGCAGATGCGCGGCGTCTTCAGGCGACATGTCGATGAAGCGGAAGCCGGCCCAGAATTGACCCGGGACATTGGCCGCATCCGACCACAACTGGTGCGAGCCGATTTCCACCGAACGCCCGCGCGCGCTGCCGTCGGGCAAGTTGAAGCGAAGCTGGAACAGGGCATCGTCGACCAGATGCACCGTCGCCAGCATCATCATGCCGGTTTCCGAGACATTGCCGATCCGGCCCACGACCTGCTCGGTCATGGTGTCGGTGACCTCGATTGTCTCCTGCGCGCGCTTGCGCTTGGCCCGGCGGAATTCGGAGTTCATGCAGTCCTCACGTGGCGGGGTTCGCACTCTTGCCCGAGAACGAGCGCAGCGCGCTCACGATCGCGTTCCAGGCGCGGTCGATGATCGAATCCGGTTCCGCCTGCACGACGCGCAGATTGCCGCGTTGCATCTCGCGCGCCAGCCAGTTGAGCGAATACTCGCCGACCCGTTGACCACGATGATTCACGAACAGGCAATGGCCGGTGACCGTGCTGTACCACGACATGCGGCGGCGGACGAC
>JBKJTK010000201.1:0-4204 GCA_046590875.1 Chiayiivirga sp. | reverse complement strand
CATTGTGAACATTGTGGGTGGCGGCGCGGTGGTGCCAATCATTCGACGCGAGGTCGCAGATCAACTTCTCGCAATCCTCTGAAGCCGCACGGACCTCGATCCAGTTCACCCTTCAAGTGGGTGGGCAGACTCCCGCAGCTCGCGAGGAACCGTCAACGTCGCTACGATGGCCATCACCGCCATCGCTGCGCCGAGCCAGAATGTCAGCGCGGGATCGTATCGGTCCCAGGCCCAGCCCGCCCCGATGCTAGCCACCAGCAGACCCGCGCCCGAGACCAAGTTGAATACACCGAACGCGGTTCCGCGGTATGCCGCGGGTGCCACGTCGGCGATCAGGCTGGCGAGGATGCCCTGGGTCAGACCCATATGCAGGCCCCAGAGCGCAATGCCGAAAAAAAGCAGCACGTAGCCGCTGGCCATGGCCAGCGCCACATCGGCGGCCGCGAGTACGGCCAGACCGATGGCCAACAACGTGGTGCGCGACATCTTGTCGGACAAGCGGCCCGCGGGGTACGCGGTCAACGAGTACACAACACTCATCACCACCAGGACCAGCGGCACGAAGGCCAGGGGCACGCCGCGCTCGGACGCGCGCAGCACCAGGAACGCCTCGCTGAAACGCGCCAGCGCGATCACTCCGCCGAGTGCGGCGACCTGCCAGAAGGCCGGGCCCAGGCGCTTCAATCCCTCGCGCGTGAGTGGCAAGCGGGCCGGCCGACGCGCCATGTCCTTCGGCTCCGGCACCCGTAGCAACAGCAGCACGGCGACCATCCCGGGGAGGACCGCGAACCACAGCACCTGCTGGATATCGTCTGCATACAGCAGCATCAATCCGACCGCGATCAGCGGGCCCAGCACCGCACCGATGGTGTCCATCGACTGGCGCAGTCCGAAGCAGGCGCCTCGAATCGCGGGCGGGGCCAGATCGCTGACCATGGCATCGCGCGGCGCACCGCGGATGCCCTTGCCAAAACGATCGAGCATTCGCGCCGTGGTGACGGTGGCAATCGAGTCGGCTAGCGGAAACAAGGGCTTCACCGCCGCCGCGAGCCCGTAGCCCAGCAGCACCAGCGGCTTGCGCCGACCGATCGCGTCGCTCAGATAGCCGGAGAACACCTTGGTGACCAGCACCAAGGCTTCAGCCCCGCCTTCGATCAAGCCGATCATCAATGCGCTTGCGCCGAGCCCGCCCACCAGCAGCAGCGGCAACAGGCTGTGCACCATCTCCGAGCCCATGTCGGTGAACAGGCTGACGAAGCCCAAGGTCCATATCGTGCGTGGGATCGCGGGCGTAGGTTGCGCGGCGGCGTTGTGGCTCATGCGTCACGTGTCCATGGGGAGCAGGGCGTCCGAGCTGGAGTACGGGAGCGAATCAAACGCGGCGAAGCAAAACATACGCGAAGGCTTGCTCCGCACCGCCTGGCGTTCGATGTTGCTCCTGCCGCGATTCGATCAGTATGAAAGCGGGCCCAAGCAGCGCCGCAATCTCTTCTGACGAGCGGCGTGCAACCGGAAGGCCCGAGCATCGCTCCGGACCTCCGGATGCGAATCCACCGATGACGGCATGACCACCGGACGCAACCGCACGCGCGGCTTGTGCCGAATAGGCGCGGACGTCAGCGTCTGCGGTAAGGAAATGCATCACGGCCCGATCGTGCCAGTGGGTGTAGGCACCCGCCGACATCGGCACACGCGTGACGTCGCCGGTCAGCCAGGCGACGCGCGAGGCCCGGGCGCCCAGGCGAGTTTTCGCGACCGACAGCGAGGCGGCCGACAGGTCCAACACGCTGATGTGGTCGACGCCGCGTTCGAGCAGATCGTCGACCAACGTGGACGCACCGCCGCCAATATCGATCACGCGGCTGTCCGGCGCCATGCCGGCGCGCTCGAGCAATTCGAGCGAGATCTCGAGGTGATCGCGATACCAACTGACGGCATTCGATGCCGTCTGCGTATAGACCGTCTCCCAGTGCGTCGAACGATTGGTCGGGTCGGCGGTATTCATGCGAAGTCGCTCCACTCCAGAGTGTCGTGCGCTGGCCGCGATTGTGCGCGTAGCCGAGGCCAGCGAGGCTGCCACCCATGATGCAACGACTTCGCCCAGGGTTGCGCTGTCGCTGCTGGCTGTAGTGGCCCGCAGACACGGACGTCGTCTGGTCGCTGGCGGCAAATCTCGTCGTTGACGGAACTTGTGCTCCTGCAAGCGGGTCGCAGCTGCGATAGGATCGCGCTACGCTGTCCTTGACCTACCGAGAACCGCCCTTGCATCGTCGTCGCCCCTGGATCGTCTGTCTGTGCCTACTCGCGCTGGTCTGGTGTCAGGTCGCGATGGCGTCACAGGCGTGCCACGCGAGTGGTGGTGTGGACGCCGATGCGATGGCGTCCGACTGCCATGACGTAGGGGCAGGGACGTCAGACGATGATGCCCAGTCTTGCCCGGGAAGCGACGTGGTGCCTGACCTGGGCAAACTGCCCACCGTTGCGCCGCTGCTGGCGGGACATGACTTTGCCCCTTCGGCGTCGCTGAACCTCGTGGTTGTGGGTCCAGTCGACCCGACCGCATGCCTTCGCGATAGACCCGATCTCGACGACCTCTGTCGCTTGCTGATCTAGACCTCTCCTCGCCCTGACCGTGCGCCGCGTTCGCGGCGTTGGTGTTCGCGTGTGCCAGGAGAGTTCCCATGTGTATTTCTGTTATCCCGTCGTCTTGGCGGGGGACGCGTTGTGCGATCAGGTCCGCGATGGCGGTGCTTCTCGTTGCCGCCTCGTCGCTGGCGGCCCAACCGACGATAGTGAGTCTGGACGACGCCAGAGCCGCAGCCAGCGCCGCGGCGCCCGGCGTGGCGGCGAAGTCGGCGCGCATCGTCGCCGCCCGCGAGGACGCGGCTCGGGCGGCAGCGCTACCCGATCCGACGCTAAATCTCGGCATCGACAATCTGACGGTGACTGGGTCGGAGGCGTTTCGCCTCGGGGCGGACGAGATGACGATGCGCCGCATTGGGCTGATGCAAGAGTGGCCATCGCGGCGCAAGCGTGAGGCGCGACGCGCCACAGCCGACGCCCACGTCGATGCCGCGGTGAGCGAGGCCGAAGCCATGCGGCTGGAGGTCGAGCGTCGTGCCGGCGAGGCCTGGATCGAAACCTGGGCCGCCGAGGCGGAAGTGCATGCCTTGCAGACCCTGATTGATGACGCCCAGCGCGCGATGGCGATCGCCAAGGCGCAGCTGGCGAGCGGGACGGGCACCGCCGCCGGCGCGCTGGCGGCGCAGGTGGCGAAGGCAGAGCTCGACAATTCTTTGCGCCGAGCGCAGGCGCAGGGCCGCGCCGCACGAGCGGGATTGGCGCGCTGGATCGACGCCGGTGGCACGGCGTCGCTGGCGCCGTTGCCGAACGTCGCATCGCTGCGCGTCACACCGGACCGATTGCGTGCGACGCTGGATCAACACGCGCATCTGCAGGTCTGGGAAGGCCGCGAGCGCGCCGCCGATGCAACCGTGGACCTGGCGCAGGCCGAGAAGCGACCGGACCTCGGGTTCGGCGTGTCCTACGGCGCGCGCAGTGCGGGGCTGCCGGACATGATGATGGTCGAAGTCAGCATCGGCTTGCCGTTGTTCGCACGCCGTCGCCAGGACCGAAACCTGGCGGCGCGCGTGGCCGAACGCGAGGCGCTGCATTTCGAGCGCGAAGACGCGCGTCGTGAGCAGCGTGAGGCGCTGGAACGGCAGCTGGCCGCCTGGGAGGGTCTGCGCGAGGAGCACACGCAATACGAAACCACGCTGCTGCCGCTGGCGCGCGATCGCAGTGCGGTCGCGCTCGCCAGTTACGGCAACGGCGGCGAGATCCAACCCTGGATCGAGGCGCGGCGCGACGAGATCCAGACCCGCCGGCGCGCGGTGCAACTCCAGGCCGAGCTGAGTCGCGCCTGGCTGGTGCTCGACACCCTGTTGCCGCGCGAGTCCCTCTCGGAGATCCAGCCATGAGCCGAACCTTCGCAGTGGCGGCCGGGGTGCTGGCGCTCGGCATCAGTCTCACCCTCGGCTACTGGCTCGGACAGCGCCGACCTGACGCCGGAGACGCGGTCAGTAATGCGACAACTACGCAGGAGCGCGAGGCGCTGTACTGGTACGACCCGATGGTCCCGGACCAACATTTCGACAAGCCGGGAAAATCACCCTTCATGGACATGATGCTGGTACCGCGCTAC
>JBKJTK010000056.1:0-8062 GCA_046590875.1 Chiayiivirga sp. | reverse complement strand
GCTGGCGAAACGCTGCAACCTCGAACTGCGGCTGGGTACCTATTACCTGCCCGCGTTCCCGGTGCCGGACGACCATACCATCGAGTCATGGCTGCGCAGCCAGGCGCGCGAAGGACTTGCCAAGCGCCTGGACCGGCACCCGCCGCCACCCGAGCATGGCAGGTCGCCGTACGAGGCCCGCCTTGACACCGAACTCGACGTCATCCTGTCGATGGGATTCCGCGGCTACTTCCTGATCGTGGCCGACTTCATCAACTGGGCCAAGCAGCACGGCATTCCGGTCGGACCAGGCCGCGGCTCCGGCGCAGGCTCGCTGGTGGCGTGGGCGCTCGGCATCACGGATCTCGACCCGCTGCCATATGACCTGCTGTTCGAGCGTTTCCTCAATCCCGAACGCGTGTCGCTACCGGACTTCGACATCGATTTCTGCATGGACCGCCGCGACGAGGTGATCGATTACGTCGCGCGCAAGTACGGCCGCGACCGCGTCAGCCAGATCATCACCTACGGCACCATGGCGGCAAAGGCCGTGGTGCGCGATACCGGGCGCGTACTGAGCCATCCCTACGGCTTCGTCGACAGCATCGCGAATCTTATTCCGCTGACGCTCGGCATTACGCTGGAGGATGCGCTCGGCCGCTCGGCGGCGGCACAGAAGAATCGCGAACTGGCCTCGGCCGAGCTGATCCAGCGCTACGCAACCGAAGACGACGTGCGCGATCTGATCGATCTGGCGCTCAAGCTCGAAGACCTTACCCGCAATGCCGGCAAACACGCCGGCGGCGTCGTGATCGCGCCGACCCCGCTCACCGATTTCTCGCCATTGTTCGCCGAGCACGTGGCCCGGGGCGAAACCGCAAAAAGCATCGTCACGCAATTCGACAAGGATGATGTGGAGGCGGTCGGGCTGGTGAAATTCGATTTCCTCGGCCTGCGAACGCTCACCATCCTCGACTGGACGGTGAAGGTGATCAATCGCAAGCGCCGGGGATCCGCGAGCGCGGCACTGGATCTCATCGCGTTGCCGCTCGACGACCAGAAGACGTACGAGCTGTTCGCGCGCGGCGACACCATCGCGGTGTTCCAGTTCGAATCGCGCGGCATGCGCGAACTGCTCAAGCGCGCGAAGCCCGATCGTTTCGAGGACATCATCGCGCTGGCCGCATTGTTCCGGCCCGGCCCGCTGGGCTCGGGGATGGACCGCGATTGGGTCGACCGCAAGCACGGCCGCGCCGCCGTCAGCTATCCGCATCCGTTGCTGGAAACCGTACTCGCGCCAACCTATGGCGTGATCGTGTACCAGGAACAGGTGATGCAGATCGCGCAGCTGCTGGCTGGATATTCCCTGGGTGGAGCAGATTTGTTGCGCCGCGCGATGGGCAAGAAGAAACCCGAAGAAATGGCGAAGGAGCGTGCCAAGTTCGAGTTCGGCGCCTCCGAGCGCGGCGTCGAGGTGCAACTGGCGTCGTCGATTTTCGACTTGATGGAGAAGTTTGCCGAGTACGGCTTCAACAAGTCGCACTCCGCGGCATACGCGCTGGTCGCCTACCAGACCGCGTGGCTCAAGGCGCACTACCCCGCCGAATTCATGGCGGCGGTGTTGTCGTCAGACATGGACAACACCGACAAGGTCGTCGGCATCCTCAACGAGACGCGCGCGATGCAGCTCGCGGTGCAGCCGCCGGACGCCAATGCCTCGGGATACATGTTCGCGGCGATGGATTCGAAGACCGTGCGCTACGGGCTGGGTGCGATCAAGGGCGTGGGTCGCGGCGCGTGCGAAGCGATCGTCGAGGAACGCGAGCGCGGCGGCGCCTACACTGACCTGTTCGATTTCTGCCGCCGTGTCGACGCCACCAAGCTCAACCGGCGGGTGCTGGAAGCGCTGATCCACGCTGGCGCTCTCGATGCACTCGGCCCGAATCGCGCTTCGTTGATGCTGCAATTGCCCGAAGTTCTCAAAGCGACCGAACAACTTGCGCGCGATCGCGCCGCGGGTCAGGTCGACATGTTTGGCAACACGGCCGCGTCAGCCGCGCCGATGACGCTGGAACTGCGGGTGTGCGCGGATTGGTCGCTGGAACAGAAGCTCAACGGCGAGCGCGATACGCTTGGCCACTACCTCAGCGGGCATCCATTGGATCCGTATCGCGATCTGCTGCGTCAACTCGCGACGGGTGCGCTCGACGATCTCGAGCGCATGCACGGCGAGCGCAAATTCCAGCGCGGCGCCGACGGCGGTGTCGTGCTCGCCGGCCTCGTGGTCGGCATGCGCAAGCGCGGCGATTCGATGGCTTTCGTCCACCTCGAAGACGGCTACGGCCGGATCGAATGCGCATTCTTCCGCGAAGCTTGGCTGGAGTTTGGCCCGCTTCTCACGCGCGATCGGATCCTGCTGATCGAAGGTTACTTGCAGGAAGACGAATTCAGCGGCGGCTACTCGCTGCGCGCGCGCCAGGCCTGGGATTTCAAACCGCTGTGCGCGCGCCACGCGCGTCTGCTGAGCCTTAGCGTCGACAATCGCCATCGCGATGCCCTGGCCGATGTCGAACGCGTGCTCAGCGGCTTTCGTCCCGGCAGCACTCCGCTGCGTCTCGACGTTACCACCCGCAGCGCACGCGGCGAGGTCAATCTCAACGGCGAGTTCGGCGTACGCGCCGATCCGGAACTGCTGAGCGCACTGCGCGCAGTGCCCGGCGTGGAAACGGTGAACCTGGCGTTGAACCGGCCGTGGGGCAACGGCCTGGCCGTTCGTCGTGGGGACCCGGGTTCGAACTGAAGCGTAGCCCGTCCGGGAAGTTCCTTTTTCGCGCAGTACGGGACCGTACGCTCCGTCGCGCTCGAAATTGAACTGGATGCTGCAGCGCGTCACACAGCGCGAACTTGGTGCAGTGCATCGCAGGCTCTGATCGCCCGGTATCTCACGCGATCAACGCGTTGTAACGGTGCACAGGGCACGCTTCTGACGCACTGCAAAACGACGGCAGACCTGTCCGAGGCGATCCGATACGCGTGATCGCGGGTGCATTTGCAAAGTGTGTTGACCATCACAACATGCCCGCATAGCCTTCGGCTCGACCTGGAGGGGACGCCCAACACGGGTGCCATGTCATGTGTTGTGTTTCGTTGCTGAGGTAGATGCCGTCCGGCGTCTGCGTGCAAACCACATCATGGGGAGAGCTATGAATAATCGATTCCGCAACGCCGTGCGTCTGTCGCTGCCTGCTTTCGTTTTGCTCGCGTTGAGTGGCCAGGCCATGGGCAATACGCTTAACCAGAATGTCTCGTGGACCGTCGACCGCGCCGGCACGACCGCCAAGTATCGGGTCGTGGCCTACGGCGATTCGATCTACGCGGGTTACAACGGTTCGATCAGCAATGCGGCGCGTTACGCCGCGCCGACCGTCGACTCCGAGTACTTGTCGGCAAAGTGGAACGCAGACATCGAGAGCATCCGTCGTGCCAAGTCGGGCGCGGTTGCCTCGGACGTCTACCAGAACAAGATCGTGGCCGAGCGCTCGTACATGCAGGCCAGTTCCACCCGCGTGGTGACCTTCGAGATGTGCGGCAACGACGGACTGCAGGCGCGATCCAGCTTCAAGTCGCAAACCGGAACCTGCAACTTCGGCGTCCTCGACACGGCGGTCGCCAATTGCAAGACCTACGTGGCGGCGGCAATGGATTACATAAACACCAACGCCAGTCCCAACACGCGGCTCAAGCTGATCGCCAATCTGTATTACCCGGGCTACAACGCCGACAACGTGCAGAGCTCGTGCACCGATGCGGCAACCGGCGCCACGGTGAACCTGCGCGACCGTTTCCTGCCCGCGGTGGCGAAGATGAACTACTGGATGTGCGAGTACGCACGGCAGAAAGGGTTCCAGTGCGCCGACAGCTTTGCCCAGTACATGGGTGCCGACTACGACAGCAATGGCGACGGACAAGTCGATTCCGACGCGCTGCGTTTTGTGGCGGGCGACAGCGAGGCCAGCTACACGACTCGCATTACCTCCACCTTGCGCTCCACGTTGCGCGACGCGAACACGCACTTCGTGAGTTCGTCGAGCAGCTTCGATTACATCCAGTCCGACGACACCCACCCGACCTACACCGGCGGCACGGTGAGCGCCGGCCTTTGGGGTGGCTCCACTGGCACCGGTGCACCGCGCTACACCAGCTTCACCGGCGGCAAGAGTCCGATCTGGAATCAGTTCGGTCACGAACGCATGGGCTGGTCGATCTCGACGTACAACCCGGCCTCGCCCTGACGATTAGCCAACGAGTGGCGCCGGTGAACCATTCCGGTCACAAACCCACCACGCCGTCCGACACGGACGGCGATGGTGTACGCGTCATCCGCGAGCGTCGACCGGTTCGTTCTGCCCTATTTTTCCTGCAGCTCCTGGCCGGCGTGGTGATCGTGGCGGGCACCGCCTATCTGGTGCTCTCACCGCCCGCGCCGCCATCGACGAAGGGACGACCGTCCGACGCGGACACACCGCCCATCGCTGTATCCGCGGTTCAGACGCAGGTCGTGGCGCCCACCTCAGTTGTCGCAGAGGCCCCGCGCATCCCGCAACGCTCATCCCCGGCACAACCGATGGACACATCCCCCGGTCCCGACGACTTGCCGAGCGGCGACCCCAACGACATCGCGACCTACGTGTCGCCCACGGACCCGGAGCCCACGGCGGCCGAGGTGATCCAGGCCCTGCATGACATCGGTGATCACACCGGCATCGGCGCCTTCAATCCGCCAGGCACCAGTCCGGCACTGCAGGGTCTGGCCGTGCCCGATGATTTCATTCTGCCAGCGGGCTACGTGCGTCATCACCAGGTAACGGACGAGGGCGAACCGCTCGAACCGATCCTGATGTTTTCACCTGACGTTTTGTTCGTGGATGGGTCCGGTCGCGAGGTTCCGATTCCGGAAAGCCGCGTCGTGCCGCCCGAGATGGCGCCGCCCGGTCTGCCGATCCGGGTCATCGCAATCCCTCCGAAGCCTTGACGCGCGCCGTCTTTCGACTGCCGCGAGCATCGCTGCGCGCGCTCGCTGGCATTGTCGGCAGCGCCGCGTTGCTGGGTCTCTACGCACGCGGCGATCACGCCTGGGTGCTCGGCTTCGTAGCGCTGCTGCCGTGGCTACTCACGCTGAACAGCGCAAAGACACTTGGCGCCGTGCTGTTGAGCGGATTGCTGATGAGCATCGCCTTCGTCGCGGCGGTGTTCGCCTGGTTCGGCGTCGCGCTCGACGCCTACACCGGCATCGGCTCGTTTCCCGCCGTACTGGCGCTGTGCGCACTCGCGCCGCTGCTGCAGCCGCAAGTGATCGCCTTCGCCGTGGTACGCCACCTCGTTGGACGGCGTCATGGAGCGATGCTTCGCGCGCTCGCCGGCGCCGCGGCCTGGGTGAGCTGCGAATGGTTGGCCCCGAAGCTGCTCGGCGACACGCTCGGCCATGGACTGCAGCCTTCCGCAGCGCTGCGCCAGGTGGCCGATCTCGGTGGTGCCGCGGGACTCACCGTGCTGCTGATCCTCGTCAATGAAGCCCTCGCGCAGGCCGTGACGCAGCGACGCGAAGGCGCGAGGAACATGATTCGGCCTTTGGCACTGGCGGCGGCAGTGCCAGCGGTGATGGCGGCCTACGGCGTGTTGCGGCTGGGCGCGCTGGAATCGGCGCTCGCCGCACCTGCGCCGTCCATGCGCATCGCGATGGTGCAGGCTAACATTGTCGACTACGAACTCAGGCGGCGCGAGCGCGGCACCTATGCGGTGGTGCGCGACGTGCTGGACACCCACTTCGCACTCTCACGCGCGGCCATGGAACACCACGGCGCCGACGCAATACTTTGGTCGGAAACCGTCTACCCGACCACCTTCGGGCAACCGCGCAGCGAAGACGGCGCCGCGCTCGACGCCGAGATCCTCGACTTTGTCGCCGCTGCGAACGTGCCAATGGTGTTCGGCACCTACGATCTCGATGCCGCGGGCGAGTACAACGCGGCGGCCTTCCTTGCGCCGAGTGCCGGTCTGCTGGGTTTCTACCGCAAGACGCATCCGTTTCCGTTGACCGAACACGTCCCCGCTTGGCTCGATGGACCGGCGTTGCGACGCTGGTTGCCCTGGGCCGGCCACTGGCAACCCGGAGCGGGCGCGCGCGTGTTTCCGCTGCGCACGGTGGATGGGCGCGAGCTCAACGTGGTGCCGCTCATCTGTCTCGACGACGTGCACCCGAGCCTCGCGATCGACGGCGCGCGCCTCGGCGCGCAGGCGATCATCGGGCTCTCGAACGACGCGTGGTTCAGCGCTCACCGGATCGGTGCACGACTGCATCTCGCGGTGGCGTCGTTCCGCAGCATCGAGACGCGCCTGCCGCAACTGCGCGTCACGACCAATGGGCTCAGCGCGTTCGTCGATCCGACCGGCGCGGTGCTCGCCAGCACGGCGATGGGCGATCGCGCCGTGCTGGCCGGCGAGGTTCCGCTACGGGATCCGCCGCCGACGCTGATGGTGCGCTGGGGCGACTGGGTTGGCGGCGCAGGCGTCGGGTTGCTGCTGATGCTGGCGGCGGCGTCGGTACTTCGCGCATGGCGCGCCCGACGTGCGAGCGCGGCGCAGGAAGCGATGCCGAGTTCGAACCTTTCCTTCGCTGCCGACGTCGTGCTGCTTGCACCGGCTTGGCGCGCTGCGACCGCGCTACTGCGGCTTTGCGCCGGAGCCGGCCTGCTGTGGCTGGCCGCGCGCATGCTGCTGCGCGACGGCCTGCAGGTGAATTCGCTGGTGCAACTGCAGATCTTCATGGGGGCGACGGTCGCGCCGCTCGTCGCGGCCTGGGCGATACAGCGTGCGTTCGCCGCACGCGCGCACCTCGACACCGGCATGCTGGTGCTGCAGCAACGTATCCAGCGCATCGAGATCCCGTTGAACCGCATCACCTCGGTGCATCCGTGGCGCGTGCCACTGCCGGGCGCCGGCATCGATATCGCACTCGCCTCGGGCGCGCGCTGGACGCGGGGCATGGTGGTGGCCGACATCCACGCGCTGCTGCGCGCGGCAAGCGACGCCGGATCACCCGCGCGGCTGATCGACGCCACCTCCACCCGGATGGCGGACTACGCAACGGCGCGCGCCGCCGCGACCTGGCCGCGCCTGGATCATCCACTGGTGAAGTTCGTGCTGTTTCCCCTGCTCCCCGCAATGCCGGCGTTTCGTCTGCACCAGATCATCGCGTTCGGCGCCACCTTCGGCGAGTACTACACCTACGGACTTGCGGCGTGGCTGAGTGGCCTGCTGATCTGGTGGGCCGCCTGGGCGATCGGTCTGATGCTGTTCGCTGCCGCACTGCGCATTGGCGTCGAGATCGGCCACCTCGTCGCGCTGCGGTGGCGTCCGGCGCATGCGCACGCGGTGCGAGGCAACCTGGCTTCGCTGGGTCGCTTGGCATTCTACGTGGGCATGCCGGCGTGGCTGGCGCTGCGGCTGTTCTCAATCTGAGTGCGCACCGGGCGGGGTCGCAGGGCAGGCGCGCGAGCCGGATATACTTCAGCCCTTGGTCCGTCCCGAA
This sequence comes from Chiayiivirga sp., assembly GCA_046590875.1. Classification (GTDB taxonomy): domain Bacteria; phylum Pseudomonadota; class Gammaproteobacteria; order Xanthomonadales; family Xanthomonadaceae; genus JALCLA01. The sequence goes on along the minus strand of JBKJTK010000056.1, from coordinate 495 downwards.
TGCGGCGCGCATGAACCCGAACTTCCTCGATTTTGAACAGCCGATCGCCGAACTGGAAGCAAAGATCCAGGAGCTTCGCCATGCCAGCCATGGCAGCGCGTTCAATATCGAGGAGGAGATCGGCAAGCTGCAGGAAAAGCTCAAGGTGCGCTCCGCCGAGATCTTCAAGGCGCTCACGCCGTGGCAGGTATCGCAGCTGGCACGACATCCGCAACGGCCTTACACCCTCGATTACCTGAAACTGATCTGCGAGGAATTCCACGAACTCGCGGGCGACCGCGCCTATGCCGATGACGCCGCCATCGTGGGCGGCCTTGCGCGCATCGACGGCAAGGCGCTGGTCGTGATCGGGCATCAGAAAGGGCGCGATACCAAGAGCAAGATCAAGCGCAATTTCGGCATGCCGCGGCCGGAAGGCTATCGCAAGGCGCTACGCTTGATGAAACTGGCCGAGCGTTTCAAGCTGCCGCTACTGACCTTCATCGATACGCCAGG
>JBKJTK010000381.1:0-5424 GCA_046590875.1 Chiayiivirga sp. | reverse complement strand
TGACATGCGTTGGCTCATCCGCAAGGTCAATCGCAAGGGCAAGGGGCAGGTCTCCTACGAGGAAGACGTCCACTACGGCGACGTGCTGACGATCGGGCGTGGTTCCGATCAGGCGATCTTCCTGTCGGACATGCGTGCCGCGCTCGAACATGCGCGCGTGACGGCGATCGGTGGCGGCAAGTACAAGGTCGAGTCGCTGATCACGGCCGGCATCCGCATCAACGGCGGCATCGCACAGACCGGCGCACTGGCCGCCGGCGGCGTGATCGAGATCGGCGCCACCCGGATCGAACTGCTCATCGCACCCGAGGATTTCGATGCTGCGATCGAGGTCAGCGCGATCGACAAGAGCGAGATGGACGCGGCCTTGGTCAAACGCGCCAAGCCCACGTCCTTGTCGCAGACCTGGCTCGCCAGGCGTCTACCGGCCTGGATCCTGTTCGGCGCAGTCTTGCTTCTGTTCCTCGGGTTGCCGATGGCGGCGCACTATTCCAGCAGCCTATCGAAGGCGCTCTCTGCCACGCCCCTGCCCGCGCGTGGCGCGTGGGAAGCCGGCGATCTGGCGAGCGCGCACCATTTCTTCGGCAGCGATTGCGCTGCCTGCCACACGCGGGGCTTCAAGTGGGTGCGCGACGAGGCGTGCCTCGCCTGCCATGCGATCACGCCGGCTCATGCTGATCCAATCGCTTTCAATTTGCCGGAACTGGGAGAAGCTCGCTGCGCGCATTGCCATCGCGATCACAACGGCGCGACCGGTTTGATCCGCGCCGATCAGGCTCTGTGTTCTGACTGCCACACTGATCTCCCCGGCAAGAGCGCAGGCGCGAGCAAGCTTGCGGCGGTCACCGATTTCGGCAGCGCGCATCCGCAGTTCCAGGTGTCGTTGCCGGCGTGGGATGCGCAGGACAAGTTCACGCCACAGCGCACCGAACTCACCCCGGACTTGCAGGAAAAATCCGGATTGAAGTTTCCGCACGACGTGCATCTTGACGCGGCCGGATTGAACGCACCGGACGGGCGTCAGGTGCTGGTCTGCGCCAGTTGCCATGCGCCCGATGCCGGCGGCACGAAGATGCAGCCGGTCGACTTCGAAACCATGTGCCAGAGCTGCCACAAGCTCAGCTTCGACGTCACCGAACCCGAACGACAGGTCCCGCACGCGAAGATCCAGGAAATCATTTATACCCTCGACGAGTTCTACGCGCGGCGTGCGCTCGAAGGCGAGATCAAGGACCCGACCGCACCGCCCAATCTGCGTACCCGTCGCCGTCCGGGCCAGCCGGTGACGCAGGAGATCCGTCAGGAAGCGCTGAGTTGGGCGCGCGACAAATCGCGCAACGTCGGTGAAAGTCTGTTTACGGGTCGCGCCTGCAGCGTGTGCCATGCGGTCACACCGGGTCTCCAGGCAGACGAACCCTGGAAGGTAGCGCCGGTGCGCGTCGCGGGCGTGTGGTTCCCGAAGTCGCGCTTCGATCACGGCAGCCACACCACGATGGTCTGCGCGGATTGCCACAAGGCGCAGACCTCCCCGGCCAGTAGCGACGTGCTGATGCCGGACATCGCCAGCTGCCGCAAGTGTCACGCCGGGGAAGCGGGTGGTCACGACAAGCTGCGTTCGGGTTGCATCAGCTGCCACGGCTACCACGCCTCATCACATTTGTTGCAAGGCGAACTCTGAGGACGATGGCACTACCTTAAGCCTCGTCATCCCCGCGACTGTGAGCGCAGCGAGCGAACGGCGTAGCCGGCCCGAAGGGCGAGCGCGCAGCGCGAGTAAGGCGGGGATCCTGTGACTTGAGCTCAACCTGGAGTGCCTCACGTCACTGGGTTCCCGCTTTCGCGGGAAAGACGATCTGGGAGGATTGGCCTTAAGGTAGTGCCATTGAACTCTGAGGGGGTTCGAAAACAGACATGGCGTGTTGAGGTCAAGTGCTCTCAACGCAGAGGACGCAGAGTCCGCTGGGACGCGCAGAGGTAAATCGGGACAAGTTCACAGTGCCGCATCGCTGTGCACCGGGAACCCATCTTCAGCTTTTCTCTGCGCGTCTCTGCGGCTCCTCTCCGCGCCCTCTGCGTTGAAGGACCTTGATCCTTCCGCTCTCGACCTTGCAGCCGGTCCCGATCCTCCCGCCGGCCGATTCCTGCATCGGAGTGCGTTATGATCGGAAGCAACCGATGCGGCGTCGTCGGCAACGGCTAGGGATAGAGCCTCGGGGAGGGTTCAGGGCCATGGGGAATGTGCGTCGAACATCCTTCGCGCTGACATGCGCGATCACGCTCGCGCTGGGCCTGACGGCTTGCAGCGGCAGCAGCAATTCCGGTGACCCGGTCGGCACCGCACCGCCGCCGCCCGCCAACAACACCGGCGATTCCGGTTGCACCGGCTCCTGCGTCAGCGCGAATTCCTTTCTCGCCGCGACCGACGTGCAGCGCGTCATGGCGCAGGCCGTGGCCGAAGCCGGCGCACGCGGCACCCCGGGCGTGGTTGCGGTGGTGGATCGGGTCGGCAACGTGCTCGGCGTCTATCGCATGACCGGCACCCCGACCACGGTGAAAATCACCTCCAACCGCGGCGTCGTCGGCGGGCTCGAGAACCTCGATGTCCCGACCGAACTCGCCGCCATCGCCAAGGCCATCACCGGCGCCTATTTGTCCTCGGAAGGCAATGCCTTCTCGACCCGCACCGCCAGTCAGATTGTTCAAGAACACTTCAACCCGGGTGAATCCAACGCGCCCGGCGGACCGCTGTTCGGCGTGCAGTTCAGCCAGTTGCCCTGTTCCGACCTGACCACACGCCTCGGCAACGCGAGTGCCGCCGGCCCGCGCCGCTCGCCGCTGGGCCTGTCGGCCGATCCAGGGGGTTTCCCGCTATACAAGGACGGCGCACTGATTGGTGGCGTCGGCTTTGCGGGTGGCGATGCGGTCTACGGACTCGATGCGGTGATCGGAGACCGCGATCTCGATATCGATGAATTGGTCGCCACCGCCGCAACGTTCGGTTACGCCGCGCCACTCGATCGTCGTGGCGACCGTATCACCGTGGATGGAAAAACCTTCCGCTTCAGCGATGTCGACTTCGCCGATCTCATGGCGACGGCCGGAGCCAGCGCCAACCTGACGACGGCCGGCAGCGTGGCGATGGTTCCAGGCTACTTCGACGGGACTGTCCGCGCCGGCACCGTGTTCGGCACAGCTTCCTCGGGCATCCGCGCCGACGCCACGCTGTACCCGGGCCGCGATGCGTTCGTGCTGGTTGACGCCAGCGGTGCCGAACGTTACGCCCCGCGCGCTGGCAGCACCGGTAGCGGTGCCATCACGGCGACCGAGGCCCGCACGATTGTTGATGAAGCGCTCGGCGTGGCGAATCGAGCCCGCGCGCAGATCCGTCGCCCGCTCAGCACCCCGGCGCGCGTCAGCATTTCGGTTGTAGACACCACGGGCACGGTGCTGGCGTTGGCGCGCACCCGCGACGCACCCGTGTTTGGCATCGACGTCTCGCTTCAGAAAGCGCGCACCGCGTCCTTCTTCTCCGGCAACTTCGCCGCGGCCGACCTGCTGGGCCGAATTCCGGCGCAATATTTTTCGGTCGCACTGCTGCCCAATGCGCAGGCCCCGCAGACCGCGGCGATCACGATTGTCAGTCGAGCCGCTATTGGCGACTACGTGACGCGGTTGCGGGAGTTCACCGGCCGACCGAACGCGCTCGCCGACGGTGCAATCGCGTTCAGCGATCGGGCGATTGGAAACCTCGCCCGGCCCTACTACCCGGACGGCATCATCAGTCCGCAGTCTGGCCCTTTGGCGCGTCCGTTCGCGCAGTGGAGTCCTTTCCACGACGGCCTGCAACTCGATCTTGTTTACACCGCGGTGGCTTTCAGCGTGGTGCATTACCTCGACCGGCTGGGCCTGCGTCTCACCTTGCAGGGCAGCCCGCTGCCCTCACCGTTTCCTGATCCGTTGCCGGGTAGTTGCACCGGCATCGCGCGTTTGGGCAACGGCATCCAGATTTTCCCCGGCGGCGTGCCGATCTATCGCGGCAATCAACTCATTGGCGCAATCGGCATCTCCGGCGATGGCATCGATCAGGACGACATGACGGCGTTCCTCGGCCTGCACAATGCCAGCGTCCGGTTGAACAACAGCGTTGGCAACGCGCCGCGCGAAATCCGTGCCGACACCCTGGCACCGAACAATGCGCGCCTGCGCTATGTGCAATGTCCGCAAGCGCCGTTCATCGGCTCCGACGAACAGAACGTGTGCGAAGGCAAGTGAGATGAAGACCTCAAGTGAGATGAAGACATCACGCCTCACCACACTTGTCGCCCTCGCCTGCCTCGGCGCGGCGATGTCTTCGAACGCTCAAAGCCTGAACCCGCTGCCGCAGACGTGGCTGGAACTCACTGGCCTGATCCCGGGACCGACCTACGACTGGGAACGTTCAGCCTTCCTGCGCCGCCGTCCCGGCCATCCGGCGCCGGAGCGACCGATCGACGAAATCATCAATCCCGGCGCGGTCAACCCGGCCCCGGTCGATCAGGTCGGCGAGATCCTGCCGCTGCCGGATCGCTGGCGCATCATGCAGTCGCTGGGATTCAAGCATCCGTGGTACGACCCCTACAACCAGAATGTCTGGAAGGGCGATCTGCCGATGTTCGGCGACGACGTGTTCCTGAGTCTGGTCGGCATCTCCGACACGATCCTGGAACCGCGCAGCATCCCCACGCCCGTCGGTCCGCAGGCGAGCGAGAATCCGGGTGCGAACGACATCTACTCGGGCATCGACCAGACCATCCTGGCGCAGACCTTTCTCGCCGGCATCATCCTGTTCAAAGGTGAAACCGTCTTCAAACCGCCGGAATACGAATTCCGTCTCACCCTGGCCGCCCAATACAACCGCATCGACACTGACGACGTGCGCGCCTTGCAGATCGATCCGCGACTGGGTACGACGCGCGACGACGGTTTCATCGCGATCCAGGAATTGTTCTACGACTACCATATCCGCGATGTGTCGACGCGTTACGACTTCGATTCGATCCGCGTCGGCATCCAGCCGTTTTCCACCGACTTCCGCGGATTTCTCTTTCAGGATCTGCAATTCGGCGTGCGCCTGTTCGGCAACCGCGACAACAATTTCTGGCAATACAACCTGGCGTGGTTCCGGCGTGTGGAAAAGGACACCAACTCGGGCTTGAACGATGTCGCCGAAGGCCTGCGCGACGACGACATCTTCATTGCCAACGTGTACCGCCAGGACTGGCCCTTCCTGGGCTTCGTCTCGCAGGCCACGGTCGTGCACAACCGCAATCGCGAGGACGAATTCTTTTTCGACGAGAACGGTTTCATTGCCCGCCCGAGCAGTCTTGGTGGCGAACGTCGCCGCACCTACGACGTGACGTATCTGGGCTACAACGGCGACGGCCG
>JBKJTK010000177.1:0-7461 GCA_046590875.1 Chiayiivirga sp. | reverse complement strand
GTGGCCATGGCTGCGGCGTATTGGAACCCATTGCCAGTGGCATCGGGGGTGCCAAGCGGCCCGCCCGAAACGGCGCGCCAATTCACCGGCTGCCCGGCATCGAATTCGAACCAGCGGCTCGGCGTGCCATTGACGTTCGCAAGGTTAAACTTGGCAGCCCGCAGCGGCAGTGCATCGTAGCCCGTGGCCCAGTAGTCGGGTTCGCCGGCCTTGTGCGACGATGTGTTGGCCAGCCACGCCTCGAACGCGTCGGCGTCACGCGTCCAGGCGTACTCGCTGCGATCGCGCTTACCGTGATCCTCGGCGCCTTCGAGCGCACGAACATAAACGCGCTTGCCATTGGCCGCGCGGGTCTCGAAGAACACACCGAGCGAGAGTTCGTTCGCTGCCAGCTCGTTGTCCCCGACGCTGGCATGGAATACCAGGACGCGATCGCCGACGGTCAACTCCGGAACACCCGGGATGTGCATGGTGGCGCCGTCGTGCGGCGTCATGCCCGGGTAACGCAGCACCGCCGACCCATACAGAGGCGTACCGGTCAATGCATTCTCAATCGCAAGTCGAAATCGGCGATGCGGGATGCCGCCCACCGCGGTCGGCGATAATTCATCCACGATCTGCGCGGTGACGACACCATCGGAGCTGCGTAGCAGCTCCGCGTCGGTCGGCATCACATAGCTCAGTGCGTGTGCAGATTGCGCTGCAACGGCGAGCATCAACGAACCCGCAGCGAGGGAGAGTGCCGAGGCAAGACTAGGGTGACGCATGAAGAATTCTCCAAAACGAGCAGTGATAACTCGTGGTACGGCAGTTTAGGCCCGGACCGGACAGCCGGCACTCCGTTCGGCGAGATTCCTGCGTGTTCTGTCGGCTAGCGCACATGACCCTCACACGCTCATCACTCGGGATTAACAACTGGTTCACGTAGCGCTTACGAAATCACGTTGTCAGACGTTCGACCAGCGCGGATCTGCGCCTCGACCGCCGCGATCGCTGTCATGTTGACCACCCGTCGAACCGTCGCTGCCGGGGTCAACACATGCGCCGGCTTCGCCACACCCATCAGGATCGGGCCGATGCCGACGCCGTCGGTGAGCGCACGCACCATGTTGTAACTGATATTAGCCGCGTCCAGGTTCGGCAGCACGAACAGATTGGCGCGGGCTTTCAAGCGCGACCCGGGGAACAGGCGCTCGCGCACTTCGGGCTGGAGTGCGGTGTCGGCCTGCATCTCGCCATCGACTTCGAGATTGGGCGCGCCCGCACGGATCAGCGCCAGCGCCTGGCGCATCTTCTCCGCGCTGGCAGTCTCGTGGCTGCCGAAATTCGAATGGCTGAGCAGCGCCACGCGCGGCACGACACCAAACAATTTCAGGCGGTACGTGGCCTGCAACGCGGCTTCCGCAATCTGCGCGGCATCCGGCTCGGCCTGCACGTGGGTATCGACGAAGAAGTAGGTGCCGCGTTCGTTCAACACCGCCGACATCGCCGACGTCGAACGCACGCCCGGATCGCGCCCCAGCACATTGACCACATAGGCGAGCTTCTTGTGATAGCGCCCGACGACGCCGCACAGCATCGCGTCGGCCTCGCCCCGGCGCACCATCAGCGCCGCGATCACGGTCGAACGCGATCGCACCACCGACTTGGCGACCGACGGGGTTACGCCACGGCGTTTCATGATCTCGTGATAGAGCTGCCAATACTCGCCAAACCTGGGGTCGTCATCGATGTTGGTGAGCTCGAAATGCTCGCCCTCGCGCAGGCGCAACCCAAGCCGCTGGATGCGAGCCTCGATCACGGCCGGGCGGCCGATCAGGATCGGACGCGCCAGGCCTTCGTCGACCACGGTCTGCACCGCGCGCAACACCGTTTCTTCCTCACCTTCGGCATACACCACGCGCTTGGGGTCGGCGCGCGCCCGGTCGAACACCGGTTTCATCAGCAGCCCGGTGCGGAACACGAACTGGCTGAGGCGATCGGCGTATTCGCGCAGGTCGGCCATCGGTCGGGTGGCGACACCGGACTCCATCGCCGCTTTCGCCACCGCCGGCGCCAGCGATACCAGCAGACGGGGATCGAACGGGCGCGGGATCAGATAATCGGCGCCGAAGCTAGGCGTCTCGCCGCTATAGGCCGAACCCAGATCGGTGACCTCCATGCGCGCCAGTTCCGCGATCGCGCGCACGCAGGCCAGCTTCATCGCCTCATTGATCGTGGTGGCGCCGACATCGAGCGCGCCGCGGAAAATGTACGGGAAGCAGAGCGCGTTGTTGACCTGGTTCGGATAGTCCGATCGGCCGGTGGCGATGATGCAATCCGGCCGCGCGGCTTTCGCATCGGCCGGGGAAATTTCCGGGTCAGGATTGGCCAGCGCGAAGATGATCGGCTTGTCCGCCATCGTCGCGACCATCTCGCGCTTGAGCACGCCGGCCGCGGACAGGCCCAGGAAGATGTCGGCGCCCTTGACGATGTCGGCCAGATTGCGTTTGTCGGTGTCGCGCGCGTAGCGCGCCTTGTCCGGGTCAAGGTGGGGACGTCCGGTGTAGAGCACGCCATCGCGATCGACCGCAAGAATGTTCTCGCGCCGCATGCCCAGCGCCACCAGCATGTCCAGGCAGGCGATGCCGGCCGCGCCGGCGCCGCTGGTCGCGAGCTTTACGTCCTCGATTTTCTTGCCGACGACTTCCAGTGCATTCAACACCCCGGCTCCCACGATGATCGCGGTGCCGTGCTGATCGTCGTGGAAGACCGGGATCTTCATCCGCTCGCGCAGCTTGCGCTCCACGATGAAGCACTCCGGGGCCTTGATATCCTCCAGATTGATGCCGCCGAAGGTCGGTTCCATCGACGCGATGATGTCGACCAGCTTGTCCGGATCTTGCTCGTCGATCTCGATGTCGAACACATCGATGCCGGCGAATTTCTGGAACAACACGCCCTTGCCTTCCATCACCGGCTTGCCTGCGAGCGGGCCGATATTGCCGAGCCCGAGCACCGCGGTACCGTTGGTGATTACCGCGACAAGATTTCCGCGCGCGGTCATTTCACTCGCCGCGTTGGGATCGGCCACGATCGCCTCGCAGGCATGCGCCACGCCGGGCGAATACGCCAACGCCAGATCGCGCTGGGTCACCATCGGCTTGGTTGCGCTGACCTTGATCTTGCCCGGCGGATGCTGGCGGTGATAGTCGAGAGCGGCCTGCTTGAAAACGTCTTGATCGGACATGGGGCGTCTTTTGGAGTGGTGCGATGGTCGCGGACAGGCGATCAGTGTACCCGCGCACCGATGCGGCAGGAAAAAAGTAGGCGCGCTGCGCGCGGATCCCTGCGCTGGGCTCGGTCGCGCTACAGCCCCAGCACCAGGTCTTCCATCTCGACGTGTTCGAGCCGGATCTTGTTGGCGAACAGCGAGAAGGCCAGCATGCCGGCCAGACCGTTGGCGCGCGCGACCCAGGGCGGCAGGTAAAGCGGCGGCGCGATGTAACCGGAATCAAAGTAGGGCTCCAGCACGAACAAGTCGTGCAGGTTCATCTTGCCGGCGAATAACAGGCGGCAAAGTTTCAGCCGACGATGCTTCAGCGCCCAGCGAAAGAAGGTGTGCACCCCGAGCAATCCGTGCAGGTAGACCGTGTCCTTGGTGAACGCCGCGCCGCCGCTGAGCGATGCGCCGCGGAAGACACGCATCGTGGAGGTGAAGCTGTCGGACTCGGTTTGGCCCGCGTCGAGAAAAAAGCGGAACACTTGCAGAAAGTCCGCTCCGCCAAGCGCCATGTCGATCGCCAGGATGCGCAGGCTGATGCGTTTCATACGACCGATATCGATTGCCCCGGTGATGAGCTCGGCGAATGTGGCGAGACCTTCCTGCGTAGCGGTGGTGCGCGGCGAGTTCAGCGCCAGGGATTTCAGGTGCGGCTGTTCGCGCCCATTGAGCGCGGTAAGCGAATGCACGAAGGCCTCGTGCTCGAGAAGCTGATGGCGGTCGTACTCGGTGAACCCGGTGGCGGAACGCAATCGAATGCGGGTGGGGCCGGCGGCAGCTTTCGCGATCAAGTCTGGATCGATGTCGACGCGCACTTTGTGGTGGATGAAAAAACGCGAGATCTGTTCCTGCAGTTCAACTTGCAACACTTCGGCTGGCAATACGTAATCGGCCTCGTGCTGGGTCAGTTCACGATCGAGCTCGTCGGCCAACTGGATGAAATGCCGCGCCGCGTCGGTATTGCTCAAGCCACCGCCCGGCAAGCGATCGCCGGGCTTGCCAAACAACCGGATCGAATGCTCGGTAATGCCATCCGTGCCAAGCGCTTCCAGCAGTCGGGTCGCAATTCGATAGCTCTCGACGGTGCGGTGCAGGTAGTCACCCAGCGGATGTTCCGCGTCGCTGGCAGCGGAAATCGCGTCGAGTTCGGCTCGCACTTCGGAAAACTCGTAGCGCGGGTAACTGACTTCGGGCAGACGCGCGTCGCCGCGGTGCCAGCGTTCGAGGAACTCGGTTTGAACCTTCGCCGGCCAGCTCACGGCGCTCAGGAGCTTGATGCCCTTGACCGCGGCGACAAGGCGCTGGTCGAGCGCGGCGAAGTGGTCCGGAACAGGCACCGCTGCGGGGATCGATGGTTCATCGATGGGCATGGGTTTACTATAACCCCAGCGCTTCGCGTGTCAGGCCCGGTTTACCGATAATACCCGGTGCCCTATCCGCGCCGCTTGATCGTTGGCTGATCAAATAGGAGTGTGCAGCGATGGCTCGACCTCTTCAGGCATGGCTGTTCGGCTGGCTGGTATTTAGCGCCCCCGCCATAGGCTGGGCCTTGGGATGGGAAGACGTTTCCTTCCGCACCGGCTTCGAGTTCTTTCTCTGCGGCGACGGGCAGGTCGAAGACGCGGAATCCTGCGACGATCGCGCCGCCCAACCAGGCGATGGCTGCTCCGGCAGTTGCGTGATCGAGGTCGGGCATTATTGCGATGGCGCACCGTCGGTCTGCGTGACCCTGTGCGGCGACCGCCAACCCGCCGGCACCGAGGCCTGCGATGACGGCCTTATCGCCAATGGCGACGGTTGCAGTAGCGCATGCAGCGTCGAAAGCGGCTTCATCTGCACCGGCACACCCTCAGTCTGCACCACGACTTGCGGCGATGGATTGGTTGCAGGCGGCGAAGCCTGCGATGACGGCCTTACCACCAATGGCGACGGTTGCAGTAGCGCGTGCAGCGTCGAAACCGGCTTCATTTGCACCGGCATACCCTCGGTCTGCGCCGCGACTTGCGGCGATGGGATGGTCGCCGGCAGCGAAGCCTGCGACGACGGCAACACCGGCGACGGCGATGGCTGCAACAGCAGCTGCGCGGTCGAAACCGGCTTCATGTGCACCGGCATACCCTCGGTCTGCGCCCCGATTTAGCGTCAGCGCCGACCGTATTTTTCCGTCAGCCGCTTGTTCACGGCCTTGTTGCCGACGCGTTCGCCGGCCTTCCTGGTCTGCTGTGCGGCGAGCGAGTCCGACGCCGCGCTCAGTTCGCCCTGCAGCTTGCGATAGTTGTCCCAGCGCCCGAGATCGATCTCGCCGCGCTCCAGCGCCGCGCGCACCGCGCAGCCGGGTTCGGCTTCATGCGCGCAGTCGCGGAACTTGCAGCCCGCGGCCAACGCCTCGATGTCCTCGAACACGGTTTCCGCCAGGTCTTCCTCACCGGTGAGCTTGAGTTCGCGCATGCCTGGCGTGTCGATCAGGCAGCCGCCCTGCGGCAGCGGAATCAGGGCGCGATGCGTGGTGGTGTGGCGACCGCGCGAATCGGTGCCACGCACCGCGGCGGTCTTCATCTTCTCGATGCCGAGTAGGGTGTTCGTGAGCGTGGATTTTCCGGCGCCAGAGGAACCGACCAGCACCGCGGTGCTGCCGGGACCCAGATAGGCGTGCAGTTCAGCCACGCTGGTCGCGTCCTTGGCGTTCACCGCATGCACCGGCACGCCCCCGCCTTCGATCTCGGCCAGACGCGCGCGCAGCGCGTCGACTTCTTCGCAGCGATCGGCCTTGGTCAGCACCACCACCGGCTGAGCGCCCGAGTTCATCACCAACACCAGGTAACGCTCGATACGACGCGGGTTGAAATCGCCATCCAGCCCGGTGACGACGAGCACCACATCGATATTCGCCGCGATCGGCTGCTGCTTGTAGTGCTCGCCGGCGGCGGCGCGCTTGAACAGACTGCGGCGCGGCAGCAGGTCGAGGATCTGGTCGTCGGTCGAATCCAACCGAACCCAGTCCCCCACCGCAGCCCGCTCCTCGGGCCGAAACCCGGCGCGTATCCAGGCCGCCGGCGACTGCACCGTGAACTCGCGTTCGCCGTCGGTGACTTTGTAGCCGGAGCGATGTTGTTCGGTGACGCGGGCGAGCCGCCCAGCGTCAGCCGCTTCCAGCGCAATCGCGGCAGGCGCATCGGCGCGCCATCCGATGGCGGCGAGGCGGTGCGCGGTTCCTGAGTCGAGCTGCATCGTTGGATTGTATGCGCAAAGGACGCCGGCCCCCAGCCCGCAGCGTCCGCGAGGCAGCCGCACCGCTCAGGATCGCAGGCGCAAGCTCACAATTGTTTCTAATGCCCGCCGCGGGAGGCAGGCCCCCAACGACGTCACGCTTACGCGTCCTCGAATCCGTGCACGAAGATTTGCGTGGACACCGGAAGCAGCACGAAATCCCGCGTCGTGCTGGCGCCGGGCGTAGCCACGACCATGCTCGCATTCGCGGGCTGATAGCCGGGAAACGTGACACCCAGATCATGGCTGCCGGGATAGACCCGCACCTGATAGTCTCCGAGGTCATCGCTGCTGGCACGGTAGCCGCCGGGGATGGACACCTTCGCGCCTATGGCGGCCGCGCCACCATCCACCCGCGTAATGCGCCCCTGGATGACACCCATCACAGGCGCGCCGTCGCATACGGGATAGCGGAATGAGGCGATTCGTGTGCGCCAGCAACTGGCACAGGTCCCTGCGCCACCGAGGTATTGGTTGGTGTACCAGTACGTGCAGTCGTCGACCGGATCCACGCTAATCGCGCTGATCTCGCCCCAGCGATTGAAAGTAATCTGACTCGCGGTGCCAGTGTGCAATGTTGCCTCGCCCTGAGCGAGAACGCCTGGCGCATCGCTCGCCAACCTTCCCGCGTGACGCAGGCTGGGCAATACGCTGGTCGCATCTGAAGCGCTGTATCCAATCGCGAGATTTCCCAAGCGATCGGTCGCTGCGCTTGGAATCCAGCGGTGTACCCCATCGGCCGGCCCGAACGTGTTCTGCTCCAGCACGCTCCAACTGCCGCCTGGCAGCGCGCGATCGAGGACATAAGTTCGCACGCCAGCGCGATAAACCGATGCCGAGGTTTCGCCCGACACATCGACCGTGTGGCTCAGCACGAGGCGCTCGGCGTTGCCAACGTGGCGAAACTGCACCCGCCACGGCCCGACGCCGGC
>JBKJTK010000147.1:0-2975 GCA_046590875.1 Chiayiivirga sp. | reverse complement strand
GTCGCGTGGACCGATCAGCGCCGGGTATGTCGGCGCGAGCGCCAGCACACGTTCCTGCAGCAAGAATTCAAGGTCCACCAAACCGCCGGGCCCCTGTTTGAGATCAACACGCCCGGCTCCGCTACGGTCGAGTTCGCCGCGCATTCGGGCCCGCATTGCGACCACGTCAGCGCGCAATCTTTCCGGGTCGCGGGGTGTTGCCAGCACCTCGCGGCGAATGCGTTCAAAACCGGCGAGCACGCGCGCCGCACCGGCGACCCCGCGGGCGCGCACCAGCGCCTGCTGCTCCCAGGTCCAGGCGCGCTCGCGCTGGTACTCCGCGAAGCTGTCCAACGTCGACACCAGCATGCCTTTGGCACCGTCTGGACGCAGCCGCGCATCGACTTCGTACAGACGTCCGGCCGGTGACAACGTGGTTAACAGCGCGATCAGTTTTTGCACCGCGCGGGCGTGGTAGCGCGCCGCGTCGAGCGGCCTCGCTCCGGTGCTCTCATGCCTTGCGGAGGTCGCATCGGCCGCTCCCGGCATCCTGCCTTCCACAGCACTAGCACGTCCCTGTGCGTCGTAGAGAAACACCAGATCCAGATCGGAACCGAAACCAAGTTCCTCGCCACCGAAGCTGCCGTACGCCAGCACCGCCAACCCCGCGCCCGCGGGCAGGCGGCCGTGCGCCTGCGCAAGTTCATCGTAGACCGCGGGCAAGGCCGCGCCGACCACCGCTTCGGCCACCCAGGCCAGTTGGCGCGTCCCCTCCAGCGCGGGCTGCTTGCGCAGCACCGTGGCAAGGGCGATGCGAAAACTCTGGCTCTGACGGAATTCGTTGAGTGCCAGCAAACGTGCTTCGACGTCGTCGGCATCGACGCTCGCCAGCGCGCGCGTCAGGGTTTCGATCACCGTCTCGCGACTCGGCGGCGTGGCGTCAATGCGGCTATCGAGCAAGTCGTCAAGCAACAGCGGATGCGCGCACAGCCGTTCGGCCATCCAGGCGCTCGCCGCCATCACTTCGACCAGGCGCGCCAACGCCGTGGGTTGTTCATCGAGCAGGGCCAGGTAGCTGGAACGACGCAGCACCGCATGCACCAGTGCCAGGACGCGTTCGACCGCTTCGTCCGGCCGCGCGCTGCGCGCCGCTGCGGCTAGCAGCGTGGGTAGCACGCGATCGAGCCGGCCGCGCGCGCGCGCCGAGAGTGCGCGCAACGCCGAGCCGGCCGCGAACTCCTGCAATCGAGCATGCAGCGCCACAACCTGCACGAAGCCCGCGTGCGCCAGCGCCTCGGGATCCGGTGAGAGTTCGATCTCGCGCCAGTATCGGACCAGTGCATCGCCACCGCCGCGACTCTGGGTGCGGGCTTCGAACACGCGTGCGAACTCGGTCGCGACGAGGCCGCGATGGTGTTCGATCGCCGACGCCAACGCGCCCCAGTCCGGAAAGTCGAGCCCAGCGGCCAGCCGTGCCCGGGTCAGCGCGTCCGCGGGCAATTGATGCGTCTGTTCCTCGCGCAGCATCTGCAAGCGGTTTTCCAGTCGACGCAGAAAACGATAGGCCTCGGCAAGTGCGTCGGCACTGTTGGGCGCCAGATGGCCGCGTTCGCGCAACAACGACAGCGCTGGCAGCAGGCCGCGCACGCGCAGTTCGCGCTCGCGGCCAGCGCGGATGAGCTGTTGCAACTGCACGATGAACTCGATTTCGCGGATGCCGCCCGGCCCGAGTTTGAGGTGTTCGGCCAGATCGCGCCGCTGCACTTCGGCCTCGATCAGCGCCTTCATCTCGCGCAAGCCCTCGAACGCGCCGTAGTCGAGGTAGCGCCGATATACGAACGGCCGCAGCGTCTCTAGCAGCTGTTCACCCGCGACAATATCTCCCGCGACCGGACGCGCCTTGATCCAGGCGTAGCGCTCCCAGTCGCGCCCCTCGCGCTGGTAGTAGTGCTCCATCGCCGCGAACGACAACGCCAACCGTCCGCTGCTGCCGAACGGCCGCAGTCGCATGTCGACGCGATAGACGAACCCGTCCGCAGTGATCTCGCCGAGCAGCTGGATCAGGCGCTGGCCGAGACGCTGGAAGTAGATTTCGTTGTCGAGTGGCTTCTGCCCATCGCTCTGTCCCGCCTCGGGAAAAGCGAACACCAGATCGATATCGGAGGAGAAGTTCAGCTCCGCACCGCCGTGCTTGCCGAGGCCGTAGACGATCAGCCGTTGCGGCGTGCCGTCGGCGCTGCGGGCGATGCCGTGGCGCTGTGCGTGCTGGCGTTCGAGGGCACGCAGCGCGAGTTCGCAGCACTCGTCCGCCAGCGTCGAGGTCGCGGCAAGCGTGTCATCGATGCGGTCCAGGTCGTTGGCGTCGCGCCAGGTCAGCTGCACGCTGCGGGCGTGACGATAGCGACGCAGAAACTCCGGCCAGCGCGCTTCGTCCTCCGGCGCGAGTGTGGGCGGCACAAGGGCGGTGTCCAACGCGTCCAGCAGCGACGGATCGCGCACCAAACCATCGCAGGCGTAATCGCTCACCAGCAGCAGCCGGCGCAGGCGCGCGGCGAACTCGGTGTCGTTCGCGAGCCGCAGCGCCAGCCCAGGATACGCGGCATTCAAGCGCGCAAGGCGTTCGTCGACGAGATCGCGAAGTTCCGAAGTAAAATCCATGCGCGGATTCTGGCATGGGGTCACCCCACGCAAGTCACTGGATCCCCGCCTTCGCGGGGATGACGGCTGTCCCATTCGTCAGCGCGCACTCTCGAGCCGTAACGGCGCCAGCCGTAAGAAGTCCGCCCAAGCTCGCCGGACCTCTCTTGCCGTAACGGCGTCAGCCGTAAAAAGTCCGCACATGGATGTGCGGGCTCTTGAAGAAGGACCTTCGCAAGAGGGCGGGCTCCTGCGGAAGGACCCGCATAAAGAAAAAACCCGCTTCGTTGCCGAAGCGGGCTTCTCCCTCCCCACATCCCCATGTGTGGCGCGGATGCTATTCGGAAACCGTGGCAGAA
>JBKJTK010000123.1:0-15897 GCA_046590875.1 Chiayiivirga sp. | reverse complement strand
GAAGTGAAGCGCGCGCTAAGCGAAGCTGATCGCGGCCCCGGCTGGAACAATCGACCGCGCGACGTGCGCCGCTTTCTGCTGGCAAGGCCCTACGGCGAACCCTGCGCCCTGTACGTGGTGCCGTTCGCCTGCTGGGCCTACCGACGCCGCGACCGGATCGCCGCCGCGTGGCGGGCCGAACAAGCGCAAGGCTGAAGTGGCCGGAATTACGCGACAAGTACGCGCGCGCGCGCGGGGTCGGTAGGGCGGCGGCTACAACAGGCGCGAGTAGAAGCGCAGCGGCACCCCTGCTTTGGGCCGGGCGGGGCCTTTTCGTACATTCCGCGCGCGCGAGGCGTGGTCGGCAAGCTGCACGATTCCACGCGTGCGCGAGTGGCGCATTCCGCGCGCGCGGGTAGTGCCATCCGACGTTTGGCGATAAGTACGCGCGCGCGGGTAGTGCGCCGATATTCAGGAAAATTGCTGCGGTTTATGTCAAGCGCGGTACGGGAGCGGTTGCGCTTGGCAAGGCGCACGTTTTCGCCCCGCCCCCTTGGGGGTGGCCGACAAGTGCCGGGCATTTTCCAGCCGTCATGCGCCGATAGCGGTTTATTCGCATGGCCGCTTGGAGAATCCTGTTTTTCGCCGCCGCATCGGGCGCACGCATCTAGCCGCCGCACATTGGGGGCATATTTGGGGGCATGTGGCCCGAGAGCCTTATATAGAACCTTTGTTATTCAACATGTTGCAATGGTTTTGCGGTTGTATCACGACCCACCATTTCAAAGCCCGAAAACATCCAAAGAAGTCCAAAAGCCCCGCTAAAAACGGGGTTTTTTATTGTCAGGCGTCCGGCAGCGTCCAGTGGCGTCCGTTGAAATGCCCCCACGGCTGGGGGCATAGTTGGGGGCATCCCGACTGCTGAAACAGGCGATGCCCCCAATGCCCCTTTCTGACGTGACCATCCGCAAGGCCAAGCCCGCAGACAAGACGCAACGTCTTTTCGATGGTGGCGGGCTGTATCTGGAAATCGCCCCGACCGGGGGCAAACCGGTCAATGGCCATCGTGCCGCTGCTGGTGGCCGATGAGCCAGTGGGAGTGCTGGCACTGTACGCCGCCGAGGGGGAGTTCTTCCACGCCGAGGAAGTCGCGCTCCTGACCGAACTGGCCGGGGACATTGCGCTGGCCGTTGACCACATCGACAAGCGCGAACGGTTGGAGTTTCTAGCCTATTACGACGAACTGACCGGCTTGGCCAACCGGACGCTGTTCCTGGAGCGGGTCGGTCAATTCGTTCGCAGCGCGGCAAGCGAGGGCAGGCAGATTGCCGTGCTCATCTTCGACCTGGAGCGCTTCAAGAACGTAAACGACAGCCTGGGGCGCGATGCCGGCGACCAGTTGCTCAAGCGGGTTGCGGTTTGGCTGACCGTGCAGATGGGGAACGCCAAGTTGATGGCCAGAATCGACGCCGATCATTTTGGGCTTGTGCTTCCGGCGGCCGAGGGCCGCGACGATGTTGCTCACGTGATTGAACCCATGATGGCGGCCTTCGTGCGCGAGTCCTTCGATGTCGGTGGCAGCACACTGCGCGTCGCGGCCCGCATGGGCATCGCCATGTATCCGGCCGACGGCGAGGACGCTGAAGCACTCTTCAAGCTCGCCGAGGCCGCACTGAAAAAGGCTAATGCCAGTGGCGCCCGCTACGTCTTTTACACGCAGCAGATGACCGATGCGGTCGCAGTGAAGCTTGCCCTGGAAAACCAGCTTCGCAGCGCGCTCTAAAATGACGAGTTCGTGCTGCACTACCAGCCCAAGGTCGATCTCGGCACTGGTCGCCTGAAAGGCGCGGAAGCGTTGATCCGCTGGAACAACCCGCGGAACGGGCTGATGCCGCCAGGGTTGTTCATTCCCATCCTGGAGGAGACCGGGATGATCAGCGAGGTCGGGCGTTGGGCCTTGCGGCAGTCACTTGCCGAGTGGTTACGGTGGCGCCGCGCCGGCCTGCCGGCGGTGCGTATCGCGGTGAATGTCTCGCCTCTTCAATTGCGCGACCCGACTTTCCTCTCCCAACTGGTGCAGACGATCACGGTCGCCGAGGACGCGGCCCAGGGACTCGAACTGGAGATCACGGAGTCCATGATCATGGATGACGTCCAGCACAGTATCGCCAGCCTCGCGGCGATCCGCGAAATGGGGATCAGCGTTGCCATCGACGATTTCGGTACCGGGTTCTCCTCGCTCGGTTACCTGGCGAAGTTGCCGATCGACAAACTCAAGATCGACCGCATGTTTATCCGGGACATGACCGCCTCCGCCGATGGGCTTAGCCTGGTCTCCACCATGCTCAAGCTGGCGCATTCGCTCAACCTCAAGGTCGTAGCCGAAGGCGTGGAAACGGAAGATCAGGCGCGCCTCTTGCGCCTGCTCAAATGCGACGAGATTCAGGGTTACCTGGTCAGTCCTGCGATCGCTGGCGCCGACTTTGAAGCGCGCTTCTTGGCCACTGATTGGCGAATGACCAGACTCTGATCGACCGCATCTGCCGTTCGCAAATGCCTCCGCCGCAGTGGGGCAGACGTTGCGCAGCTGTTCGATGGCGCAGTGGCGACAGAAGGTGCATTCGAAGCGTCATGAATCTGCCCGCCGCGTCAGGCGTTGATCGTCTCCAGCACGGCGGCACCGTAGCGCGCCAGTTTCGCAGCGCCCACACCGCCAATGCCGGCGAGTTGATCGCGATCGCACGGACGCTTTTCAGCGATCGCGCGCAAGGTGCTGTCGTGGAAGATCACGTAGGCCGGTACGTTTTGTTCTCTGGCCAACCTGGCGCGCAGATCGCGCAGGGAGTCGAATAGAGCGACGTGTTCCGTCGCCAGCACCGGTATCGGACCGGCCGCGGTGCGCCGTTCGCTGCGAGCACGGCCACGTTCGCGCTCCACCTCGCGCCGCAGCTCGACTTTCTGTGTGCCGGTGAGCACCGCGCGGCTAGTTGTGGTGAGGCGCAGCGAGCCGAAACTCTCCGCATCCACTTCGAGCAGGCCCATCGCGACCAGTTGCCGGAACACGCTGCGCCAGGTCTTGTCATCCAAATCTGCGCCGATGCCGAACGTGCTCAAACGTTCGTGGCCCAATTGCCGAATGCGCTCGCTGTCGTCGCCGCGCAACACGTCGATCAGATGCATCGCGCCAAAGCGTTGTCCGCTGCGGTAGACGCAGGACAGCGCCTTGCGCGCGGCCTCGGTAGCGTCCCAGGTCTGCGGCGGTTGCAGGCAGTTGTCGCAGTTGCCGCAGGCGCCAGCGTAGTCTTCGCCGAAGCTGGCGAGCAGGCGTTGGCGGCGGCAATCGGTGGATTCGCAATAGCCGAGCAGGGCGTCGAGCTTGCGTCGCTCCAGGCGCTTGCGTTCCTCGCTGGCCTCGCCGTTCTCGATCATCTGCTTGAGCGTGACCACGTCGCCGAGGCCATAGCAGAGCCAGGCCTCGGCCGGATCGCCATCGCGTCCCGCGCGACCGGTCTCCTGGTAGTAGCCCTCGACCGACTTCGGCAAGTCCAGGTGCGCGACGAAGCGCACGTCGGGTTTGTCGATCCCCATGCCGAAGGCGATGGTCGCGGTCATGATGATGCCGTCTTCGCGCAGGAAGCGGCGCTGGTTGGCCGCGCGAGTCGTGGTGTCGAGGCCGGCGTGATAGGGCAGGGCGGTGTAACCGGCTTCGCTCAAAATCGCGGCCGTGGCTTCCACTTTCTTGCGTGACAGGCAGTAAACGATGCCGGCCTCGCTTTTGTGCGCGGCGACGAAATCCAGCAGCTGACGCCGACTGTTGTCTTTCTGTGCGACGCGATAGCGAATATTCGGACGATCGAAGGAGCTGATGAACTGGCGCGCATCGTCCAGTGCCAGCCGTTCTACGATTTCTCGCCGCGTCGGGGCATCGGCGGTGGCGGTGAGCGCGATGCGTGGCACCTGCGGCCAGCGCGCATGCAACACATCAAGCTGGCGATATTCTGGCCGGAAATCGTGGCCCCACTGCGACACGCAATGGGCCTCATCGATGGCAAACAGCGCGATCCGACTACGATCAAGCAGATCGAGAAAACGGGCAGTGAGCAGGCGTTCGGGCGCGACGTAGAGCAGGTCTAGCTCGCCGCCCGCCAGTTCGCGTTCGACCGATGCAGCATCCTGAGCGCTCAAGCTGGAATTCAGCACCGCCGCACGCACCCCGAGTTGGCGCAGCGCGTCCACTTGATCTTGCATCAGCGCGATCAACGGCGAGACTACGATTCCGGTGCCCTCGCGCAGCAACGCCGGAATCTGGTAGCACAGCGACTTGCCGCCACCAGTCGGCATCAGCACCAGACAATCGCCACCGCCCACGAGGTGCTCGACAATGTCCTGTTGCGGACCGCGGAATGCGTTGTAGCCGAAGACGCGGTGCAGCAGTTCGTGGGCAGGGGAATTCATGGCGTTAGGATACCGCGACCGCTGACGTGGCTAGCCTGCGAATTCCCCCCGACCTGGCTCCGAAAACGACGTTCTCGGTAGTCCCCGGAGCGGCCGGATGCGCGAGAATGGTGGCCGTGCCGAAGTCGAAACAATCGCGACGGCCCCACGCACGCTGCGGCGAGCCGAAGCGCGCAGGTTGTCATGTCATTCGAGGAGCGACCGCAGCATCCAGGCGTACTTTTCGTGGATATTCAGTCGCTGCGTCATGAGGTCGACGGTCGGATCGTCGCTGGCTTCATCGGCGGTGGCGAGCACCTTGCGCGCGGTCTTGCACACCGCCTCGTTGCCGACCACGAGTTGACGCACCATCTCGCGCCATTCCGGCGCGCCGGGTGCGCCAGGGTCGTCCTGGATGCTGGAGAGCTTGACGAACTGGGCGTAGGTTCCGGGGGCGTTGAATCCCAGCGCGCGCATGCGTTCGGCGATTTCGTCCAGCGCGGTCCACTGCTCGGTGTACTGACCCTCGAACATTACGTGCAGGGTGTTGAACATCGGCCCGGTGACGTTCCAGTGGAAATTGTGCGTCTTCAGGTACAGCGTAAAGCTGTCGGCGAGAAAATGGGCGAGGCCATCGGCGATTTTCTTGCGTTGTTTCTCGTTGATACCGATATCGATTTTCATGCAGTTACCTCCCGTCGTGGTCATACCGGTACCCTACGCGGACGCAGCGTCCCGGACCAATGCAGAATTGAAGGCGCAGCCATTCATGCCGCCTATCGTAACTTTTTGACGTGAACCTTCCGAAACCCGACCGTCGCGCCTTGTCCCAGGCGCTCAGCCGCGACCAGAGCCGCTTGCGGCGATTGTTGTCGCGCGCCGAGGCCGCGCCCGACGATGCCACCGCGCAAGCAGCGTTCGTGCAAGCGTTGGCGCAGTCCGTCGCGGCGCGCGAGTTGCGCGCGCAGTCGCTGCCGGTGCCGAGCTTCGATGAGTCGCTGCCGGTCGCGCGCGAAGCGGCGGCCATCATCGAGTTGATTCACAAGCACCAGGTCATCGTGATCGCGGGCGAGACCGGTTCCGGCAAGACCACGCAATTGCCCAAACTCTGCCTCGCGGCGGGGCGAGGTGCCGCGGGTCTGATCGGTTGCACTCAGCCGCGGCGCATTGCCGCGCGTGCGGTGGCGCGACGGGTGGCACAGGAGTTGGACGTCGAACTCGGTGGCGCGGTCGGATTCCAGGTACGTTTCAATGAATCCGTTTCCGAACGCAGCCATATCAAGTTCATGACCGACGGCATCCTGCTGGCCGAGATTCAATCCGATCGTTTTCTCTCGGCCTACGACACCCTGATCATCGACGAGGCACATGAGCGCAGCCTCAATATCGATTTCCTGTTGGGCTATCTGAAGCGCCTGCTGCCGCAGCGACGCGATCTGAAACTCATCGTGACCTCGGCCACCATCGACACCGAGCGTTTCGCGCGGCATTTCGACGGCGCGCCCGTGTTGAGCGTTGAGGGGCGCAGCTATCCGGTCGAGGTGCGCTATCGCCCGCCGGGGGAGGAAACGGGGCCAGAGCCAATTTCCATCGACGCCAGTAGCAGGGATCGCGGCCGCGCTCGGGAAAATGATTCTGACCCGGTCTCTGCCATCGTCGCCGCCGTCGACGAAATCACGCGCGAAGATCGCCTCGGCGACGTGCTGATCTTCCTGCCAGGCGAGCGCGAGATCCGCGATGTCCATCAAGCACTGGAGCGGCGCAAATACCGCGAGACCGAAGTGTTGCCGTTGTACGCGCGCTTGTCGGCGCGCGACCAGGACCGCGTTTTCAACCCGGGGTCGAAGCGGCGCATCGTGCTCGCGACCAACGTCGCCGAGACTTCGATCACGGTGCCGCGGATTCGTTACGTCGTGGATCCTGGCACGGCGCGGGTCAAACGCTACAGCCCCCGCGCCAAGCTTGATCGTTTGCACATCGAACCGGTGAGCCAGGCCAGCGCCGATCAGCGCAAAGGCCGCTGCGGGCGTATTGCGGCCGGCGTGTGCTACCGGCTTTACTCCGAAACGGATTTCCAGTCCCGATCGCGCTACACCGATCCCGAAATCCTGCGTGCCAGCCTCGCGAACGTGATCCTGCGCATGCTCTCGCTGGGGCTCGGGCGGGTCGAAGATTTCCCGTTCCTCGATCCGCCCGATTCGCGCGCGATCGCCGACGGCTGGCAAGCCTTGCAGGAATTGGGCGCGGTCGACAAGGAACGTCGCCTCACCCCGATCGGACGCACGATGTCGCGCCTGCCGGTGGACGCGAAACTGGCGCGCATGCTGGTCGCGGCGCAGCAGCACGGCGCGCTGCGTGAACTAATCGTGATCGCGGCCTTCCTTGGCATCCAGGATCCGCGCGAACGCCCCGCCGATCAGCGTCAGGCCGCGGATGCGGCGCATGCGGAGTTCGCCGATCCGAAATCGGAATTCGTGGGTGTATTGCAGCTGTGGGAGGCGTATCGGCTGGCGCACGAAGAATTCACCCAATCGAAACTGCGCGACTGGTGCGGCAAACGTTTCCTCGGATTCCTGCGCATGCGCGAGTGGCGCGAACTGCACCGGCAGTTGCTGATGTTGTGCGACGAGCTGAACTGGAAACTCAATGGCGCTGCTGCCGACTATGTTGCCGTGCACCGCAGTCTGATCGCAGGACTGCCGACGCAACTCGGTCAGAAGAGCGAGAAAGGTCTGTACGAGGGTCCGCGCGGACGCAAGTTCACGTTGTTCCCGGGATCGGCGCTGGTGAAACAGCCACCGCCCTGGGTGCTTTCGGCGGTGTTGCTCGATACCCAGAAAATCTGGGGCCTGGTGAACGCGCGAATCGAACCGGACTGGGTCATCGCCGAGTTGGAGCATCTGCTCGCACGCAAGCACTACGACCCACATTGGTCGCGGGCGCAGGGGCGGGTACTAGGATCCGAGCAGATCAGCCTGTTCGGCCTGGTACTCGCACCCAAGCGCCCGGTGCACTACGGCGGACTGTACCCGCAGGAATCACGCGAGATCTTCGTGCGACAAGGGCTGGTGACCGGCGAGGTAAACACGCGCGCAGCGTTTCTCGCGCGCAATGTGGCCATGCTGGAAAGGGCACGCGAAGAGGAAGCGAAGTTGCGCCGTGCAGGCCTGGTTTCGGATGAAGATTGGCAGGCGCGCTGGTATCTCGATCGCCTTCCGTCGGAACTCAACAGTGCGGGGGGGCTCGACAAGTGGTATCGGGAATTGCCCAGCCCGAAGCAGCGCGAGCTGGAGTGGTCGCTGGCCGATCTGTTGCCGGGCGAGGGCAGCGAGGCCGACCGTTTCCCGAAGTTCTTCGCGCTCGGCGAGGCGCGCCTGGCACTGCATTACCGCTTCGAGCCGGGGGCGCCCGACGATGGCGTAACGCTCGATCTGCCATTGCACCTGCTCAACGCACTCGATCCCGCGCGACTATCGTGGCTGGTGCCGGGCCTGCTGGCCGACAAGGCGGCGGCGTTGATTCGCGGCTTGCCGAAGGCGCTGCGACGCAACTACGTGCCGGCACCGGATTTTGCGCGTGCGTTTAGTGAAGCCTGGATCAAGCCCGGCGCGGACACCGTGGCGGGAGAGCTCTCGCGCTTCCTCAGCCAAGCCACCGGTGCCCCGGTCGCCGCGCTGGATTTCGATGAAGCCGCGCTTGAGCCGCATCTGCGCATGAATCTGCGGTTACATGGTGCGGACGGCAAGCGGCTGGCCGAATCTCGCGATCTGGGTGCGCTGCGTGCCGCGCATGGTCCGCAGGCCGAGCGCGCGTTCGCGGCGCGAGCCGGGCGCGAACTCGCCGCGGAAGGACTACGCGAGTTCCCGCGCGAGCCGATACCCGTCAGCGTGGCGGGCGAAGCCGGGGTGCCGGCGTTTCCGGCCCTGGTTGATAGCGGCGACGCCGCCGCGCTGCGCGTTTTCGCCGATCGTGCCCAGGCCGAGGCCGAGCACCCTCGCGGTGTGCGCCGATTGCTGGAGATTGCGCTGACGGAGAAGGCGAAGCAGGCGCGCAAGCAATTGCCGGTGTCGCCCAAGACCGGCTTGCTCTATGCCTCGATTAACGAGTTTGATTCTGGCGCGGAGGCCAAGGCCACCGCGCGGCAGGACTGCCTGCGCGGCGATCTGGTCGATGCCGCGCTTAATTCATTGCTGGACTCGGGCGTGAGCGCAATCCGCGATCGAGCCGCATTTGAAGCACGCAGTGTGGACGCGGGTCGTCGATTGTTCGCCGAAGCGATGCAGCGCCTGCAATTGGCGGAAGACATCCTCGCGCTGGTGGCCACGTTGCGGCCGCAACTGGAGCCGCCGCTGATGGGTTGGGCACGGGCCAATCTGGACGACTTGCGCGGCCAACTCGACGGACTCATCCATCCGGGCTTCCTGCGCGCAACCCCCGCAGATGCCCTTGCGCAACTGCCGCGTTACCTGCAGGCGATGCTGCGGCGTGTCGAACGTCTGCTGCGTGATCCGGCCCGCGATCAGTCCCGCATGCTGGAACTGCAGCCGTTCGTCGAGGCGCTCGACTACGCCCGTGTAAGCGGGGCGCTCGCCGAGCCGGGGTGGTCCACGTTGCGCTGGGAACTGGAAGAACTACGGGTTTCGCTGTTCGCGCAGGAGTTGGGCACGCGCGGCCCGACGTCGATCAAGCGTCTGGCGCAGCGACTGGATGTGTTGCGGACGTCCAGTCCCCCGCCGTACAAGGTCACTTCACGCGGATGACCCGCACCTTGGCGTTGTAACCCTCGACCTTCAAAAACCACGCGTTCAACACCCCGGGATTGATCACGACCACCGGATCGGTAAGTTTGACCGCCAGGCGGGCCGCCGGGTCAGTCGACTTCCAGACCTGCCCGTTCTCAAGCTTGAACACCGTTTTCGATCCGTCCCAGCCGGAGAATTCGCCCGGGATGCGAGAAACGATGGGGTTGTTCGAGCCGCTATCGCTTAGACCGCGACGGTCGACGGGGAGCGGCGCGGGCGCTGGCAGCGCCGATACGGTGGCGTTCTTGCTGCGCAGCCAGACATTGAGCGCCGCAAGTTCCTCATCACTGAGCTTGTCGAGTCCGGCCGCCTTGAACTCCGCCGCGCTCATGCGTTCTTCCAGCGAAGAGAAGGTTTGCGCCAGCAGGCCCGGAGAGGCCAGGGCAAGGATCAAGGCAAGACGAATACGCATCGAACAGGTCCGGCAGAGGAGTCGAGGGGATTCCCAGTGTATGCATGCGCTCGCTATTTGGCCAAGCAATTCCGTTCAGCCATTGTTTACGGCGGGTTAACGCTTGAATATTCAGGGACGGTTAAAATGGCCGCGAAGGACTGAGTATCCCGAGCCGATACCTGAGTCACGGCAACGTTTGCGAACACCAGAAATAATCTAACTTGCGCGTGACCGGAATCCCACCGGTCGTGATTGGAGTGACGAAGACGATGACATCTGTGCACCGTACGCTGACGCTTGGGTCGCTGCTTGGCCTCGCCTGCCTTCCCCTTGCGGCATCCGCGGCCAAGTTGTCGGTCCTCAACGATGGCGGCACGAACGATGTATCGGAGATCGCGCTGCAGTCCGTGTATTTCAACGCGGGCACCAAGCGTCTGCATGTCACCACCGCGGCGGGCAACATCGACTGCGGCAATGAAAGCAATCTGACGGAATTGCCGGCCGGCCAGCTCGGCTTGGTCGTGGATGATGGCGGCACGCCGAAGTCCTACGCACTGCGCACCACCAGTCTTCCCGCCACGCGCGAGCCGATCCAGTACCTGCTTCCCGGGCAGGACTTCGAGGTCATCCTCAAGAGCAGCGTCGATCCTTCGCGCAGCGTTGGCTGCAAATCGAACGACCTGACCGATTTCAAACTGCAGTTCGACGCGGGTCGTCAGCTGAGCGTCGCCGAGCAGGTGTACTTCCACCTCGCCGACAAGACCTTCCAGATTCGCGTGAACGAGCCTGTTCTCTGTCACGTTTACAACGCCACGGCGCCCGGCTTGAAAGTCGCGCTGCGCTCGCCGGCCGAGCCCGATGCGGTCGTTCTGCCCGGGTACTTCCAGCTCGACTACAAACTTGGCGGCAAGCTGCTGCAAGCCTTTGGTGATCCCGGCGATGGCAGTCGCAGCACGCAGTGCCTGGATCTGCTGGGCAATACCGTGGCCCAAGGCGCCGTGTTGGACGGGAATCGGGTATTTGGTGCGCGTTTCGAGAACAGTGATGTCCAGGCCGATGTGCGGGTATTCGCGCGACCGGCTCAGGCCGTGTCCGGCGACAACGTGTCGGTTGTGGTGGGGGCGCCCAGCTTCGCCTACGAAATCGAGGTCGCAAACCTCGGCAACGGGATTGCTGGAAGCGTGCAAGTCAGTGAGTACCTGCCTGCCGGCGTCAACGGCAGCAACTGGAGCTGCGAGCGTCTCACCTCTGGCGCCACCGCGGGCGTGCCCTGCGCCACGCCCAGCGGCAACGGGCGCCTGGTTCGTTTCGGGGCCGGTGATCTGGCATCGGGCGAGCGCCTGATTTTCAACCTCAACCGCAGTGTTACCAATGCGGTCGAAGGTCAAACCTTCACCTTGGGCGGCGCGGCGTTCGTCAGCCCCTCGGCGGGAAACACGAGTCAGGAATCGAACTTCACTGATAACTCAGATCCGGTGACGGTGAGTGTGATTGGCAATGTGCCGGCGGGGCTGCAGGCGCCGACGGTCGTCGCCTACGAAGACGGCGACGGCGCCAATCCGCAAGCACCGACCCAGACCAGTTCCGGCATTGCAATCCCGTTGACGTTCACCGATAGCGACAGCGCCACGCTGACGGTGACGGCGGTGACCACCAACGCGACGGCGGGACTGCCGGCCACGATCACGCCGGTACCCACGTTGGTCGGCAGCAGTGGCACGTTCACCGGCACGTTGAATCTGCCTGCCACGGGCAAGGATCTGAACGGCAGTGTGAGCGTGACGCTGAGCGTGAATGACGGCAGTTCCACGGTCCAACGCACGTTCTCGTTCGATGTGCTGGCGCGCAATGATGCGCCGCTGTACACGCTGTCGACGGAAGCCATTGCGGTCCCGAGTTGTTCGGGCACGTGCAGCGAGACGTTGGTAACCGCTTTCGTCACGGCGGTTGCGGCCGGTCCGGCGACGGCATTGAGCCTGGACGAAGGCGCCCAGACCACGATGGCGGTGCTTGATGGCGCCGGTCGCATCGCTTGTGCCAACCCGCCCAGCGGCTTCTTCACTTTCGACGAGAACCCCACCCTCGTCAGCAATGGCGGCAATTACAACCTGCGTTTCCGTGCTGGCGGCGTCGCCGGTACGGTCACGTGTTCCATCGCCATTCGCGACAGCGGCAGCCCGCAAGGCGTGACGACGAAAACGTTCACCATCGGCTACACCTCGCCACCGCCTACGGTGACGGGCGTGCCGAGCAGCGACGTAGCCCTCAACGAAGACAACGGCGCGCCGGTGCCGCCGGATGTGTTGTTGACCATCGCCGATCCAGACGGTCTGCAAGCCGGTAGTCCGTCGATCGCGAGCGGCACGCCGGGAATCCTCGGCGCCGCGCTGGTGGCCACCGCCAATCCGAATGAATGGCGGGTAGTGTTCACACCGGTGGCCGACAAGAACGGCAACGACATCGTGCTCACCGTGACGGCGACCGATGCCGCTGGCAGCACGGCGACCCGGACCTTCCAGGCCGACGTGGCGGCGGTGAACGATGCGCCCGATTTCAATCTGTCATCGAGCGCGGTCTCGGTGCCGGCCTGCGCCAGCACGACACCGTGCCAGCACCTCGTGGCGGGTTTTGTGACCGCTCTGGTGTCGGGTCCGGCGGGCGCGACCGACGAGGTCGGGCAGGCCCTGGAAATGGTGCGCGACGGGTTCCAACAGATTTCTTGTTCCAGCGCGCCGACCGGGTTCTTTGGTTCCGCGCCCGGCCCGCAGTTGCTGGTCAATGGCAGCGGCTACGACCTGGCGATGCCGGTGATCGGCAGCGTCGCCGGTACCGCCACCTGCGAGGTGACGGTACGGGAGACGGTCGCAACCGCGTCCTTGATCACGAAATCGTTCACGATCACCTATCCCTAGTCCGCTGCAGGCAACGCCGCTCGGCCAATTGCCGATCCAAACGCCGGAGCATCGCTCCGGCGTTTTGCTTTATCTTCCCTGACATGAAGCGCTCCGACGCCGCGACTCCCGATCTGGCCGAATGGCGTGTCTCGCGGCGCGGCGCGAGTGTGCCTGCGGCGGTGCTGGACTGGGTCGAGCCGCAACTGGCGACGCTCGCGCCGGAGATCGCAGCCGAAGCGGTGGCAACTTTGCGGGTGCTGGATGAACTTCGCGCCGATGCGGAGACGCTGGCAGCGGCAGCGCTGTATCCGCTGCTGGCGCGCGAGCGCGTGGCCCCGCCCGCGTTGGTGACGCCCGCGCTTGTTTTGTTGCTGGATGGCCAGCGCGAGGCGGAGAAAGTCTGGTCGATCTACAGCCAGCGCGGGCCGTCGGGCGCGCGCAGCAATGCCGAAGGCCTGCGTCGTCTGTTGCTCGCGATCATCCGCGATCTGCGCGTGGTCCTGATCCTGCTGGCGCGGCAACTGGTGCAGATGCGCGGCGCGGCGCAGCGACCCGAAGCCGAGCGGCGCGAGCTGGCGCAGATCAGTGCCGACATCCACGCACCGCTCGCGAACCGGCTTGGCGTGTGGCAGTTGAAGTGGGAACTGGAGGACCTGGCGTTCCGCTTCCTGCAACCCGACACCTACAAGCGTATCGCGCAGCTGCTGGATGAGAAGCGCGGGTCGCGCGAGGGCTTCATCGAAGAAGCGAAACGCAGTCTTCGTGCAGCGATGCAGGAGGCTGGCATTCGGGCCGAGGTCGCGGGTCGGCCGAAGCACATCTTCAGCATCTGGAAGAAGATGCAGCGCAAGGGCGTGCCCTTCAGCGAGTTGTACGACATTCGGGCCGTGCGGGTGCTGGTCGACGATGTCGCGAATTGCTACGCCGCGCTGGGCGTGGTGCACGGGCTGTGGTCGCCGGTACCGTCGGAATTCGACGACTACATCGCCAAGCCCAAGGGCAACGACTACCGCTCCCTGCACACCGCGGTGATTGGGCCGGAAGGCCGCACCCTGGAAATCCAGATCCGCACCTTCGACATGCACGAGCACGCCGAGCTCGGCGTCGCCGCGCACTGGCGCTACAAGGAAGGCAAGAGCGCGGCGGCCGAGTCCGAGTTCGAACGCAAGATCGCGTGGATGCGGCAACTGCTCGAAGGCAAGGAAGGCGACGATGACACCGCCTTGCTGGCCGGCCTCTCGACCGAACTGATCGAAGATCGGACCTATGTGCTCACGCCGCAGGGCCAGGTGATCGATCTGCCGCGCGGCGGCACCGTGCTGGATTTCGCCTACCACGTGCACACCGAGGTCGGACATCGTTGCCGCGGTGCCAAGGTCAATGGCCGCATCGTTCCCCTGACGTTCCAGCCCAAGAGCGGCGATCGGGTGGAAATCCTCACCGCCAAGGTCTCCGAACCGCGGCGTGACTGGCTGATGGCGCATGCGGGGTTTCTGGCCAGTGCGCGCGCGCGCGACAAGGTTCGGGGTTGGTTCCACAAGCTCGACCATGCCCGCAATCTGCAGGCCGGGCGCGAGCTATTGGAGAAAGAGCTCAAACGCCTGGCGTTGCACCACACTGATCTGACGCCGGTGCTGGTTCGCTTCCGTCTCGCAAAACTCGATGATCTCCACATCGCGGTGGCCTTGGGCGATATCGGCCCCAGCCAGGTCGCACGCGCGCTGCACGAACTCGCGCAGCAGCCCGCCGCCGAGCCGGATGCCTCTCGCACCGCCGCCGTGCTGGCCAAGCCGCCCAAGCCTGCGCGCGGATTCACCATCGAGGGCGTGGGCAATCTGCTGATCCAACTCGCGCGCTGCTGCCAGCCGGTAGCCGGGGATGCCATCGTCGGTTATCTCACCCAGGGCCGCGGTGTAAGCGTGCATCGCGAGAACTGCCGGACGCTTACCGCGCTCACCGCGCGGAATCCGGAGCGCATGCTGCCGGTGGAGTGGGGACGCCAGGGCGAACAGAGCTACAGCGTCGACGTGCTGGTGCGCGCCTACGACCGCAAGTGGTTGCTCAAGGATCTCACCAATATCATCGGTGCCGGCAACGCCCATATTCTCGCGCTTAACAGCCGGGTAGACGCGGCGCGCGGCCTGGCCGAGCTGCGGTTTACGCTCAAGGTGAGCGACTATGGGCAGCTCGGAGAACTGCTGTCGCGCCTGGTTGCCGTGCCCGGCGTCAGCGAGGCGCGCCGCACTCCCTGATGTTCTGCTCCTTTCTCTTCACGGGGAGGGTTGGGGTAGGGATGGTGTTCCTCCACGGCTTCGCTGATCTTCGCGGCCCCGGCTCACCGGGGCTTGCTATGCTGGCCGCGTGACCGCCGCGGGGTAACGCCCGGGCCCAACGGAAGTGGTGAGTGATAGAGATCCCCGGATACCGCGTGCAGCGACCGCTCGGCCGCGGCGGCATGGCAACGGTGTACCTGGCGCTGCAGGAATCCGTGCAGCGCGAAGTCGCGCTCAAGGTGATGTCGCCGACATTGCTCGGGGATGCGCAGTTCGGCGAGCGTTTCCTGCGCGAGGCGCGCATCGCGGCCAAGCTGAAACATCCCCATGTGGTGCAGGTGCACGACGTCGGTCGCGCCGGCGACCACCAT
The DNA here is from genome assembly GCA_046590875.1 of Chiayiivirga sp. Lineage (GTDB taxonomy): Bacteria > Pseudomonadota > Gammaproteobacteria > Xanthomonadales > Xanthomonadaceae > JALCLA01. The sequence goes on along the minus strand of JBKJTK010000123.1, from coordinate 750 downwards.
TACATCGCGATGGAATATCTTTCCGGCGGCCCGGTGATGACCCGCAACGGCGAACCGCGCGAGGTGGCCTTCGCCTTGCGCATGACGCGCGAGATCGCCGGCGCGCTCGGATATGCCCAAAGCAAGGGCGTCGTGCATCGCGACATCAAGCCCGACAACATCCTGCTGCGCGAGGATGGCGCCGCGGTGCTGACCGATTTCGGCATCGCACGCGCATCCGACAACAGCCGCATGACGCGCACCGGCGCGATCATCGGCACGCCGCACTACATGAGCCCGGAGCAGGCACGCGGCCAACCGCTGGACGGGCGCGCCGACCTCTACAGTCTCGGCATCGTGTTGCACGAACTGCTGATCGGTCGCGTGCCGTACCAGGCCGACGATTCGCTTGCCGTCGGCATCATGCACATCACCGCGCCGCTGCCCCGCTTGCCACCGCATCTGGCGATGCTGCAATCACTGCTTGACCGGTTGCTGGCGAAGGAGCCCGAGCAGCGATTCCAGGATGGCGTGGTGCTGGCCGAAGCGATCGCGGCGATCGAGCGCGAGCACAACGGCATCACCAACCGGATGCCGATCGCACCGCGTCCGATCCGCCCGTTTGAGCCAAGCGAACGCGAGGAACATGCGCGCGCCGAGCCCACGATCGGTCGCATGGACGATGTGCTGCGGTCGTCAGCGCCACGTCGACGCAGCGAAGCGCCGCGGCGCGGCGGGCGCAGCGGCTGGATTGCGTTCCTGCTGATCGTG
>JBKJTK010000427.1:0-3324 GCA_046590875.1 Chiayiivirga sp. | reverse complement strand
CTGGTGGAACGCCTGCTGCAGCATATCCGTGGCGAACCCACGGAGAGCGCGATGCTGCCGGCCCAGGTTATCGTGCGTCGCTCGTGCGGGGCGCGGGGCGGGGCGCGAACCGATCCAAGCGTGCGCCGAACGCGGCGCTGACCGGCGCATCCAGCAGCCACACCGCCACATCGTGTGGCCCGACCAGAAACCCGGGTGCCGTCGCGCCGGGCGCCATGATCACCCGCGGCGAGTTCGCGCCAAAAGCGCTGCGCCAGGTGCCCGGCACCAGTTCATCCTTCAGCTCGAACGTGGTCGGGTGGTCGCCCTTGTTGAGCAGCACGAGCGCGGTCTGGTGGGTGCCGGCGTGCTGATAGACACGGTAGAACGCCGCCCGGTTGCCGCCGAGTTCGAGATTGAGCTGCAGGCCGCGTTGCAACGCGGGCGAGGCCGCGCGCACTTGCGCGATACGCGCGAGCTTCTCGCGGATCGGATGCGCGCGCGCGGCCTGGATGCCCTCGACGCCGAAGTAGTTGCGATTGCCGTGGTGCTCGACCGCGCCGCGCATGAAGCCCATCTCGGAGCCGTAGTAAATCACCGGGATGCCGCGCGCAGTGAACAGCCAGTGGTGGGCGTCGATGAACCCCGCATCGCTGGCGTTCATTCGTGCCATATCGTGGTTGTCGTAAAAGGTGGTCAGTTCGTAGGGATTGCGATACGGGCCGTCCTGAAGGTGCAGTGACGCACCCAACTGCGCGAAATCCGAGCCCGGGGTCTCGAACACCTCCAGCATCGCTTTCTTCATCGGGAAGTCGAGCACGCTGTAGGCGCCGTTCTGCTCCCACGTATGTGGCGCAATCTTGGCGGCGTCGTAGTCGAAGGCCTCGCCGAACATGAAGAAGCCCGGATGCTCGGCACGGATGCGATCGGCGAACGTCTTCCAGAACGCCAGCGGCTGATGCCGGATCGTGTCGACGCGGAACGCATGCGCACCCTGCTCGATCCATTGCAGGTAGGCGCCGACCAGATAGTCCATCACTGCCGGTTGGTCGGCATTGAAATCACCCAACTGCGCCAGGTCGGGTTTCGTGTTGTAGAAGCGGTGCAGCGGATTGCGCTGCGGATCGAGCTGCGTCGGAGGCAGGTTCTCGTGATCGGCCACGAGCCGGCCTTCGGCATCGAAGACCTGGCCGAACCCGGGCTGGCGCCCCGACATCGTGAACGCAGGCGAGCCGTGATTGCCGACGATATCGAGCACGGTCTTCAGGCCTTTCGCACGCAATTCTTGCGCGAATTCGGAGAATCCCAGGCCTGCACTCGGCAGGTGCTCGTCGACGCGATAGAAATTCGTACCCCAGTAGCCGTGATACGCAGCCTTGCCGCGATCGGTGAGGAACGAAGTGCAGGTGATTTCGTCGCCGCCGCTGAAGGCCTGGTCGGGGTTCTCCACGATCGGCGTGACCCACACCGCCGAGAAGCCCATCTCGCGAATGTAATCCGCGTGATCGAGCAAGCCGCGGAAGTCGCCGCCGAGATAACCGATGTTGTCGACCACGCCATCGGGACAGACGAGCGGGATGTCGAAGCTGCCGTGTTCACCGCCCTGTTGGCGGAAGTCGTTGTCCGGATCGCCGTTGACGAAGCGGTCGGTGACGACGAAATACACCGCTTCCGAGGCGAAGGGTTCGAGCGTGCCGTAGTAGTCAGGCGTCGCCGGAGCTTGCGGAGCGATCGGCTTCGGGGCCGGTGCCGCGCAGCCGGCGAGGATCGCCAGCGCCAGTCCGAGGCTCGCAGCGAGACGCGTGAATGAGGTCATGACGACGCTCCTAGGAAACCTGGCCGAGCGGCGCTACGACACTCTGCACGCGCGGCTCCGCGACCCGCAGCACGCACAGCCCCGCCACGAAGAAACTGATCCCGCCGATCGCCAGGGCATAGATCGGCTCGTTGCCAAACAGCGTCTTCAGCAGCACCCCGAGCACGCTCGCTGCCAGCAACTGCGGAATCACGATGAAGAAGTTGAAGATGCCCATGTACACGCCCATTTTCTTCGCCGGCAGACTGTCGCAGAGCAATGCGTAAGGCAGCGACAGGATCGAGGCCCAGGCGAAGCCGACGCCCAGCATGGCCAGCAGCAGCCAGTCCGGATCGCGGATGAAGAGGAAGGACAGCAGGGCGCCGGCGCCGATCCACAGATTCACCAGATGGCTGCCGCGCAATCCGATCCGGCTCACCATGCGCGGGATCACGATCGCGGCCAGCGCGGCGAAGCCGTTGTAGGCAGCGAACAGCACACCCACCCAGTTCGCGCCCTCGTTGTATGCCGCCGAGGTGGTATCGCTGCTGCCGAAGTGGACCTGGGTCACCGCCGCGGTGGTGTAGATCCACATCGCAAACAGGGCGAACCAGGAAAAGAACTGCACCAGCGCCAGCCGCCGCATCGCCTCGGGCATCGCGTGCATGTCGGCCATGATTTCGGTGAAGACATTGCTGGAACGACTGCGCGCCAGCACCAGCAATGCCAAGCCGTACGCCAGCAAGCCGCCCGCCAGCAGATAGAGCTCCTTGGCGAGATCCGCCGTGACGATCCACAGCGCCAGCCCCGCGCCCACCACCAGCCAAGGCACGGCGTCGCGCGCCACGGGCGGTCGCGCGGCACGCGCAACTTCGGGATGCGCGTCGTCGAACGACGCCAGCACGTCGGGCGGATATTCGCGCGTGCGCCACACGGTCCAGCCGATCGCACCCAGCAACACCGCAGCGCCGGCATAGAACGCATAGCGCACGGTGTCGGGAATCTCGCCTGCCGCCGCCGTATTGGCCACGCCCGCTTTCGCAAGCAACCACGGCAAGGCACTCGCTACGACCGCACCTATCCCGATGAAGAAGCTCTGCATGGCGTAGCCCCGCGCGCGCTGGCTCGGCGGCAGTTGGTCACCTACGAACGCACGGAAGGGTTCCATCGACACATTGATCGAGGCATCAAGCAACCACAGCAATCCCGCCGCCATCCACAACGCCGGCGAATTGGGCATCAGCACCAGGGCGACGCTGGTCACCAGCGCGCCGTAGAGAAAATACGGCCGGCGTCGGCCCAGCCGGGTCCAGGTCCGATCGGAGTAATGGCCGACGATGGGCTGCACGATCAACCCGGTCAGCGGTGCGGCGATCCACAGCATCGGGATCGCGTCCATCTCGGCGCCGAGAGTCTGGAAGATGCGACTGACATTCGCGTTCTGCAACGCGAAACCGAACTGGATGCCGAGGAACCCGAAACACATGTTCCAGATCTGCCAGAACGACAGGGTCGGTTTGCTCGTCATCGCATACTCTCGGCACGGCGCG
>JBKJTK010000243.1:0-13728 GCA_046590875.1 Chiayiivirga sp. | reverse complement strand
GTAGCGGCACGCGGCGAACGCGGCGTCGCGGTGCGCGGCGCTGACGCCGACCCAGACTGCGACGTCACCCAGTTCCAGCGTGCCAACGCGGTGTTCGCAACGCAGGTCGACGAGGTCGAAGCGGGCGCGGGCCTCGTCCAGGATGCGTTCGCCCTCGGTCTCAGCCAGGCTCTCGTAGGCCTGGTAGTCGAGCCGCCGCACCGCGCGACCGGCGTGCTGCTCCCGCACCCAACCCTCGAAACAGACGAAACCTCCGGCGGCGTGCGCCTGCAACTCGCGGCGCAGGGCCGTGCCGTCGATCGGGTCGGCAAGCAGCCGAAAGCGTTTCATCCACCCGACACCGGCGGCAGGAACGCGACCTCTGCGCCCTCGCGCAGCGGCGCGTGCCATGACACGAAGGCACCGTCCATCGCTGCGCGCAGGCGTTCGGGTGCCAGCGCGAAACCGTGCCGTGCGCGCAGTTCGGCGTAGAGCGCGGCAACGTCGATCGCTGCCGTGTCTACACGTTCGCCGGGGCAGCCGGAAGCATCGCGCAAGCTGGCGAAGTACAGCACCTCAACCTGCATCGTCGTTCCCGAAATCATTTTTGCCGCCTCGCTTGGAGACCAACCGCGCATCGCGCAATACGATCTCCTGCGACAGGGCCTTGCACATGTCGTACACGGCCAAGGCTGCGATGGTGGCTCCGGTCAATGCTTCCATCTCGACGCCGGTGCGGTGCTCGGTTCGCACGCTGCAGCGGATCAGCAACACGTCGCTATCGACCCAGTCGATCCGGAACTTGCAACCGTGGATCGGCAGCGGATGGCAGAACGGAATCAGCTCCGACGTGCGCTTCACCGCCATCGTCCCCGCGATCACGGCAGTATCGATCACCGCGCCCTTGGCGACGCGCAGCGCGTCGCGACGCAAGGTCTGCGCCACGGCCGCAGGAAACTCGACTCGGCACTCGGCCGTCGCGGTTCGCGCGGTGACGGTCTTGTCGCCTATGTCGACCATGGCTGGGCGGCCGGCGGAATCGACGTGAGTGAGTTCTGGATTGCGCCCGGCCATCTGATTCGTCCTCACCCGCCTATTGCGTACATTTCGACATGTCGGTTGGCACCGAGCTCACGCAGTTCGTGACGACGTTCGCTGTATCGATCGGTGCGCGCAGACCAGATACCCGAGATCGCCGCGACGAGAGTGTCTTCGCTCGCACCCTCGCGCAGCAGCGTACGCAAATCGTGGCCCGAGGCTGCAAACAGACAGGTGTAGAGCTGACCGTCGGCCGACAAGCGCCCGCGATGGCAATCGCCGCAGAACGGTTCCGACACCGACGAAACGAAGCCGATCTCGCCGCCGCCATCGGCATAAACGTAGCGCTGCGCGACTTCGCCGCGGTAGCCGGCATCCAGCACACGCAGCGGCCAGCGCGCGGCGATGCGCGCGCGCAGTTCGCTCGATGCCAGCACTTGATCTTCGCGCCAGCCGTTGCAGGTGCCGACGTCCATGTACTCGATGAAACGCACCACGTGGAAGGTGCCGCGAAAGCGCTCAAGCAGCGGCAGCACATCGTCCTCGTTGACGTTGCGCTGCACCACGCAGTTGATCTTGATTGCAGCGAAGCCGGCGGCAGTCGCAGCGTCGATGCCTTCCAGCACGGCTGCTACTTCCCCTCGCCCGCCGGACAACTCGCGAAAGCGTTGCGGATCGAGTGTATCCAGGCTGACCGTGAGGCGCTTCAAGCCAGCCGCATGCAGTGCCGCGGCATGACGTGCGAGCAGGCTGCCGTTGGTGGTCAGTGCCAGATCCTCGACGCCGTCGATGCGCGTCAGGCGCTCAACCAGCTGCGGCAATCCTCGTCGCAGCAGCGGCTCGCCGCCGGTCAGGCGCAGCTTGCGCACGCCGACACGCACGAAGGCGCGCGCGGTACGTTCGATTTCGTCGAAGCTCAGCCGACCCGCACTGTCGCCCAGTTCGTCGTGCGGGAAACGGTCCTCGGGCATGCAGTAGGGACAACGAAAATTGCAGGTCTCGATCACCGAAATACGCAGATCGTGTAGCGGACGCTGCAGGCGATCGCGTGCGGGTTCCGGCACTGACGGCATGTCGCGCCGCCTCGTGTCGAGTTGCAGCGGAATCGTGCGCACCATCAGCCGCCCTCGGCAACGACAGGTTTCGGCAAGGCGTAGGCCTCACCCGGTTTGGCCACACGATAGCCACGCGCCGCGAGCGCCTCGCCATCGTGGGCCGAGCCGTAGTGGTACAGCAGCGCGCGACCCAGCAACTCCGCCGGATACTCACGCTCCAAGTCATCGATGCCACTGTGCGACGGGTTGCCGTGCAGGCCGCAATCGTGCGCCACCACCTCACCATTCGCAGCGAAACGCGTCAGCATCTCGGGGATCGGCCGAGTATCGCCGGTGAAGACGAAACTGCCGCGCAGCGCCAAGCCGAACGCGGTGTCGGGCTGGTGATGCCGCACGGGAAAACTGTCGAACCAGAACCCTTCGTGCCAGAACCCGCGCTGATGCGGCACCAGTCGGAACGCGTCCCAGTAGTTCACCCCGCCCTCGGCCAGCACGCCGGGGTAGTCGGCGATGCGCGCCTGCAACCAAGGCACCAACGCGGCGGGAACGTAGAGTTTCGAGCGTCCACGCAAGGAAGGATCGAACCAGGTGCGGAAGAACAGGCGCTCCATTCCGCCGACATGATCCAGGTGCGTATGGGTGACGAAGATTGCCTCCGGCAGCGTGCCGTACCAGGCCAGATACGCGGTCAGCGCTTCGCCGCCGCAGTCAATCATCAGCAACGGACGTCCGTCGCGCTCCACCACCGCGCTGGCCGAGCCCAGCTCAACCGCTTGCGCGGTGCCCACCCCGAGGAATCGCAGCGCCCAGCTCATGACGTCACCCGGTGGCTGATGCTGATCTTTCCGTAGCCGATTTCAAGCTGCGCCCAGGCCTCGCTCCAACCTGGCAATGCGTCCGCGCCCAGCTTTCGCAGCGAGCGCAACAACCGTTGCAGATTGCCGCGTTGCCAGTCTTGTGCCGTCGCGCGCAGTTCGCCACGGTCGAAATCGATCAACCAGGCCTGTCCGTTGGCATCGAGCATCACGTTGTGCGCATTGAGATCGGCGTGATACGCGCCCTGGGCGTGGAAAAGCGCCAGCGTTTCGCCGAGGCGATGCCAGATCGCCGCGGCCGGGAAATCGGCGCGCAAGCGTTGCGCCAAGGTTTGCGCGGCGGGAATCAGGGCCGTCAGCAGATCGGCGCGATAAAACATACCGTCGCGCGAATAACCAGCCATCAATGGTGTCGGCACCGGAAGTCCGCGATCGCGCAGTTCCGCCAGCAGGCGAAACTCGCGGAAGCTGCGGGTGGCGTCTTCTCCCTGCCACAGGTAGCGATCGCGGTTGACGCGGGCGATCAATCCGCCACGCCGGTAGTGGCGCAACACGCCGTCGCCGAACGCACCGCGCACGAACCACACGGCGCCCCGTCCGCCCTGCCCGGCGGTTTCCACTGCGTCAGGCCAATTCGTGGGTTGCAATAATCCCGCGTCGGCTTGTGCAAGGCGGCGACCGTCGAACAGAATCGCACCCTGAGCCGTGGGCGAACGCACCGTTTCCACCGTAAGTCGGGCAGCGTCGTTCATTGATCGTCATCGCCGCTACTGATCATCAGCGCGAGTTTAGCAACTTGACCGACAACCCGAGCCCACCGCAAAGCCTCTGCCTGCTGCGCCTCTCGGCGCTGGGCGACGCGACTCATGTCGTGCCGTTGGTGCGTACCTTGCAACGCGCCTGGCCGCAGACCCGCCTGACCTGGATCGTCGGCAAGGGCGAAAAGATGCTGCTGGACGGCCTCGAAGGCGTCGAGTTCGTGGTCTACGACAAGAAGACCGGGCTTGCCGGAATGAGTGCGCTCTGGCGCCAATTGCGCGGGCGTCGTTTCGATGCCTTGCTGCAGATGCAACTGGCCGCACGTGCGAACCTGCTTTCGCTCGGAGTGCCTGCGGAAGTCCGCATCGGCTACGACCGCAAACGCAGCAAGGAAGGCCACGGACTGTGCATCAATCGCCGCATTCCCGCGCACGGCCATCACGTGCTGGATGTGTTCGGACAGTTCGCCCAACCGCTGGGCTTGAGCCAGCATCAGGTCGAATGGCGTTTGCCGGTACCGGAAGCCGCGCGCGAATGGGCGGCGGAACAGTTGCCGGGTGCGCAGCCGACCCTGATCGTGTCGCCTTGCTCAAGTCACGAACTGCGGAATTGGTCACCGCAGCGTTACGCAGCCGTGGCCGATCACGCCGTCCGCGCGCACGGCTGGCGCGTCGCAATCTGCGGCGGACGCAGCGAACTCGAACGCCGCACCGCCGATGCGATCCTCACCGCAATGCGCGAACCCGCTATCGATCTGGTCGGGCGCGATACCCTGAAACAACTCATGGCCCTACTGGAACGCGCGAACGCCTTGCTCAGTCCGGATTCGGGCCCGGTGCACATCGCCAACGCGCTCGGCACCCAGGTGATCGGACTGTATGCCTGCACTGATCGCGAGCGCTGCGGCCCGTATTCGGATCGGCGCTGGTCGGTGAACCGTTACGACGAAGCGGCGCGACGCTTCCTCAACCAACCTGCTGACACGCTGCGTTGGGGCAAGCGGGTGGAGTTTCCGGGCGTGATGGACCTGATCCCGATCGACGAAGTGATCGATTGTTTCGATCGCCTGGTCGCCGACCGCAATGCAGGTCAGGGCTTGGTGCCGATGCGGTAATCCGCGTAGCTTTTTTCTTCGACGTAGGCCGAGCCAAGCGCCAGATTGATCTCGCGTTTGATCCGGGCGCGATCGTCGTTCTCGAAGTAGACCGCGCGTGCCAGACGCACGAATTCGGCGTCGAACAATTGCGCACGCTCCTGATCCCGGATCTCGTCTTCGATCACCCACAGCCGCTCGTTGACCGCTTTCAGCGCCGCACGCAATTCCACGATTTCGTGGCCGGCCGCGGGATGCGCCATCCACAAATTCTCCAACGCCGACAGTTCGCTGCGCACGTTGGCGAGCTTGGCCGGATCCGACATGCGCTCGGACTTGATCTGCAGAATCGCGATCTTGTCGAGCAGTTCGCCGAAGGAAACGGGGACGAGGATTTCAGACATGACGGACTCCTGATGCTCAACCTGCAATTTCTCCTGCATTGCAGGCATACCGTCCATCCCTGGACATAAAGAAAATCCCGGCGCGTGGCCGGGATTTTCATGCGTTTTGGCGGAAAGGAAGGCCGCTTGGGCCTTTCGCCCGCTTCCACCAACTTGAATTCATTGTAACGGGATCCATCTGTCGTCTGCATCGCCCTGCGCCGACTGTCGGTGGATTTCGCTCGACGTTTCGCGGCCGGGCGGGAGAAACTACCCATCACCCACGCGAAAATTAGCGCTGCTTTCCGCGGCGATCGCTGGAATCGGCGATGTCGCGGCTGCTCGCCAGCCACCGGCTCGACGGGGACGTTGCGCCTGCGACAATCTCACCGCTGGCGCTGCTTCGCGAACGACAGCGTGGCGCTGGAAAACGATCACCTCGACGAAAACACCGAGGACCAGGCAATCGCGCAGTTGTTGCTTGGCGCGACGCCCGCGAAGCCGGTCCAGGGTAAGCGGCCGCAGTAGCGCGCCGCGGCCGGCCGCGCATCAGCCAGGCGTTCCGCGTCCGCGCAGGTTAGGGCTGCATCCCATTCGCGCCGCGCCGGTCGAATCCCGCTCGCGATCCGCATGCCCGTTGCAGCCGGCTCGCGCCGCTGGTTCATGTCGCTTGCGGATCGCCCGACTCGCGCCGCGTGAGGCGCCTGCTGCGGGAAAGCGAGCGCGTTCCCGTTACTTCAATCTTCAGCCGCACCGACGGCGTAGTCGCGTGGGAAGCGAGCGCGCACTGCGCGGGTCCTCGCCGGTCGATCCAGGTCGAAAGTTCGCACATCGGCATGGTGCTCAACCCTGATGTGCTTGACGTAGTCACACGCGAGCTGAAACAGCCAGCGGATGCTCTCGGAGCGGAAGCAATCGCCGCCTAGCCGGGTTGGGCGCCGCGACTAGAACCAGTCGCGGCGTCGCCCGAGCCATAGCGCTCCGCCCGACAGCACCGCCATCACGTCGACGACGAGATCGCGGCTGTGTTCGACCAAGTCCATTGCGCGCTCGTTGCGCGATTCAAGTGCGGCGAAATGCGCAGGGACGACCGGATCCTGTTTCGGGTGAAAATCAGGTAGTGCGAGTCCGCCGTGTACCGACCTGTGCGCGGACAGCGTGCGCCGCAACCGCGACGGGGCCGCGCGCAGCGCTCGCCGTTGGTCGACGCAGTCGCTTCATGCGGGGCACGTCTGCTCATGCGGGGCACGCTCTGCAACGCCTGCGCTGCCGACAACCTGCGGTCATCAATGCCCGCCCGCGAGCCGCTGGCTTCGCGGGCAGGTGTCATCGGCCGCTGCGGTAGCGAGCGGCGCTTTCAGCTCAGCATATCGTCGCGCGCTTTCTCGGCGCGGGAGGCACCAATGGCGGTTTTGACCTGCTTGACTTCTTCCGGTGGTGGCAACACCGCAGGCAAGCCGAGCGCCTGGATCCACAACTCCCGGCACCAGCCAGTGGTGTGGTACAGATGGTGGTCCTCGTCCTCCTCTACCTCCTCGTAGGCGGCGGTCAGCACCTTTGCGATTTCGCCCTTGGCGTGCTTGCCAACGTGACCGATCAGTTCCCAGTTGGTGTGATCCTTGGTTTCAGCCAGCACCACGGCTTCGCAGGCAACCAGTTCGGCCTGCTCTGGTGACGCGCTGGACTTGGCTTGGTGCATCGCGTCGACCAGCGCCTGGCCGATGCCACCCACCACGTCGCGGCTCGGCGGACGCTGCTTCGGGTCGAGGCCGAGTTGGGTGAAAACGCCGAGCAGAACTTTCTCGTGGTGGCGCGTCTGGTCGAGATACTCCTTCCATTCCTTGCGCAGATCGTCGTTGACGGCGCAGGTGATCGCAGTCTGGTAGATCTTGATGCCGCCTTGTTCGGTCTCCAGCGCCTGGTAGAGCAGGTCGACGACGACGGGTTCATACGGAGTTTTCGTGGCCATGGTGAGCTCCTTCGGGGGTGGTCGATGCCCACGAAATGCAGGAGTCGTGCCATGAGCGCGGCCGCCTTGATCGGCGCCATCGCAGCGATGCGACGACGACGGAAGTACGTCCGTGCAGCCCGGGCATTGCCGGATGCGCGACGCAATGCTGAAAGCCATTGCACTTCGCAACGAGCGGCGGCGGGAGTGGCGCGGGGTGAAGCAACAGACGAAACCTCAGCATTGCACGCCGCCGGCTTCGACCAAGGCGACAGATTCTGCCAGAGCGTCTATCCGCCCACGGATCCAACCACCCGCTTTTCAGCCGGCGCGGCGCCGCAGCGATGTCGAACGCATCGGCGCGCTTGAGCCGGGAAAGAACGCATAGCCGCGCGAGGCTTCACGGCTTTGCCTCAGCCAACACCCGATTGATGTCCGCGATGTCCACCGGCTTCACAAGATGATGATCGAACCCGGCCTCCTGCGAGCGGCGACGGTCCTCGTCCTGGCCCCAGCCGGTCAAGGCGACGATCACCATGCCGTTTGCCCAGGGCTGTTGTCGGATGCGGCGGCACGCGTCGTACCCATTCAATTTTGGGAGCCCGATGTCGAGCAGGATCAGGTCCGGCCGGAACTCCTCGGCAGCTTGGATTGCCGCGAGGCCGTCGTGGACCGTGTGCGTCTCGTTGCCCATCAGGTCGAGCATCAAGCCCATGCTCTTGGCCGCGTCGTGGTTGTCATCGACCACCAGAATCCGTCGCTTCACCGTCTCCGACAGCCCGTCGTCGATTGGGGACGTTTCTGCTGGCCGAGTCGCCCTGGCGACCGGCAACCGGACGACGAATTGGCTCCCCCGGCCCGGCCCGTCGCTCCGGGCCTCGACCGTGCCGCCGTGCAGCTCGACCAGCCGTCGCACCAGGGTCAGGCCGATCCCCAGCCCGCCCTGGGCCCGCTCCATGTTGCGGTCAACCTGCGAGAACATCTCGAAGATTCGGGGCAGCGCGTCGGCAGGTATGCCCAGACCGTTGTCCCGCACTTCCACCACGACCTCGTCGGCCCCGCTCAGATCTGCGGTTAGCGAAATGTGACCGCCCGGCTCCGTGTACTTGGCAGCATTGTTGAGCAGGTTGGAGAAGACCTGGGCCAGTCGGGTCAGGTCGGCGTCGAGGTAGACGGGCACATCCGGCAGCGAGCGCGAGAACCTATGCCCGACTTGCTCCATCAGCGGTCGGCTCGTTTCGACGGCGCTGTTGACGACCGCGGCCAGCGACACCCGCTCTTTGCGAAGCTCCAGATTATTTCGGGTGATCCGGCTCATGTCGAGGAGGTCATCCACCAGACGCACCATCTGACTCAGTTGTCGCTCCATCATCGAGCGGGCCTCATCCGCCATCCCACCGCGCCCACCGGACAGCCGCAACACTTGCAGGCCATTGCGGATCGGGGCGAGCGGATTACGCAGCTCATGGGCCAGGGTCGCCAGGAACTCGTCCTTTTGTTGGTCTGCGTCCCGAAGTTCCCGGTAGAGCTGGGCGTTATCAATGGCAATGGCCGCTCGGCTCGCCAAGTCTTCCGCCACGGCGAGGTCCGTGTGGTCGTAGCGGTGGCCCGACTCGGCGTTGATGAACGTGATGACGGCCAAAGTCTTGCCCCGCACGGTCAACGGCACGCCGATGTACGACCTCAGCCCAAGCTGCCGCATGATGCCGAGCAGTTCTTCGCCTTCGACGGATTGCACGAGCAGTTCGTCGGTGATATCCGAGACGATTTCCGACCGCCCCGTGCGCAGGATGTTCCAGACGCCCTGCAGCGCGGCCGGGTCGGGCGGGAAGCGGCGGTGAACCTCGTGGGCGAGTTGCACCTTGGCCGGGTCGACGTGGGACACGCCCACGCGTCGCAAGGAGCCGTCCGCCTCGGCCAGATCAACGGTCGCCCAGTCAGCAAAGGTTGGCACGGCGAGGGACGACAGTTTCTGGAGCGTGCTGTCGAAGTCCACCAACTCGGCGAGGGCGGCGCTGGCGTCGGCGAGGAAGCGGGCCGTTTGCTCGGCCCGCTTGCGTCGAGTCACGTCCAGGCCGATACCGATCATGCGGATCGGCTGCCCGTCGTCACCGGGAAACACCTTGCCTGAACCGGCGATCCAGTGGACGTCGCCGTTCCGCCAGACGTTGCGGAACTCGACATAGAACTCGCCTGCCGCGTCCAGCGCGTGTCGGATGGCAGCGTTCACCGCCACTCGATCTTCCGGGTGGATGAGTTCCTGGAAGTGGTCGAACGTGCCGCGGAATGTGCCGGGGACGATGCCGTGCAAGGGTTCGAGGCTGTCGGACCATTTGAGGCCACCGGTGCGGACGTTCCAATCCCAAACCCCCATGTGCCCGGCGTCCAGGGCCAGCCGCAGTCGTTCCTCGCTGTCGGCAAGTGCCTCCCGTGCCTCACGCAACTCGGTAACGTCCGTGTTCGTCCCGAACCAGTACAGGATTTGCCCGCCCTCGTTGGTGAGCGGATTGACCCGTGTGAGGAACGGACGGAATTGGCCGTCTGCTCCTTTGAGCGGGAACACCATGTCGAACGGCTTGCCGCTGTCTATGGACGCTTTCCAGCGATCCAGGACCTTCGGCAGTACATCGGGGTGGTGGACGCTTTGCCAGCCCCAGCCTTCCATTTCCTCCGGCGCCGTGCCGGTGTATTCGTACCAGCGGCGGTTGTACCAAAAGATGTGGCCGTCCGGCCTCGCCATCCACGCCAGTTGCGGGATCGTGTCGGCCATGAGCCGCAACTTCTCCTCGCTCTCCTGGAGCGCGGCGTTCGCCCTCGCCAACTCGCCCGTGCGCTCCTCCACCCGCCGTTCGAGTTCATCGTGGGACTGCTGGAGCGCATCCTCGGCGTGCTTGCGCGCAGTGATGTCCTGCATCGAGACGACGGCGCCCAGCTTATTGCCCTGATCATCGTAAAACGCCTGCCCACTGGTCAGCACGGTCCTTGGCGGGACGCCTGGCGTGGCAATCACCATCTCGGCGTCTTGCACCCGCTCCCCCTGGAGTGCACGGTAGAGCGGAACCTCGTCCTTGGGCATCAGCGTCCGGCCGTCAGGCCGGTAGAGTCGGTAGCGTGCAGCCCACTGGTCGGGCGGCATGGATTCTTCTGGCAGCCCGTGGAGCGCACGGGTGACGCCGTTGAACAGGGTCAGGACGCCCGCCGCATCGCAGGCGACGACGCCGGTTTGGACATTTTCAAGCAGGGTTTCCAAGAACTCGTTGCCCCGTGCCAATTCAGCGGTGCGTTCGGCGACCCGATCCTCCAACTGCCGGTGGGCGTCGAGGAGCGACTCCTCGGCCCGCCGCCGTTGGCTCACGTCCCGAAAGTAGACGGACAGGCCGTCCGGCGACGGGTAGGCGTGCAGTTCGTACCAGCGGTCGTCCGGCGGGGAGAAGAACTCGAACTCGACCGCCACCTGCTCAGCCACCGCCCGGCGATAGTTCCGTTCGATGTCCGTACCGCGTGTGTCGGGGAACTCTTCCCAATGATTCTTGCCGAGCAGGTCACCCCGGCTGCGACCGAGCAAGGCTTCTGCTTGCTGGTTGATGTAGACGAACCGCCAGTCGCGGTCGAGCGAGCAGAAGGCGTCGGTGATGCTTTCCAGAATCGTGTGGGTCCGCTTCTGCTGGTCGTGTAATTCCCGTTCCGCCCGCTTCCGCTCGGTCACGTCCCGTGTGAAGCAACGGGTGTGGACGAATTTGCCGTCCCGGAACATAACACTGGAGTCGATCAGCACCTCCTTGATCGCCCCGTCCTTGCAACGCAGCCGGGCCGGGTACTCGGCGAGGTTCTCGCCGGCCTGGAGCCGTTGGAGAATGTCGCAGATCACGTCCTCGTCGGCGTGGAAGTCGGCGATGGGGCGACCGACGTACTCCTCCCGGCTGTAGCCGAGGAGGGCGAAGTCCGCCCGGTTCGCCCGCAGGATATTTCCGTCCACCCCGACCCAATGTAGCCCGATGATGGCGTTCTCGAAGAAGTCGGCAAGCTCCCGTTCGCTCTGCCGCACCTGTTCCTCAGCGGTCTTCCGTTCGAGGAACTGACCGACGTTTCCGGCGACGGTCGCCAACATCTCCAAAAGGTCGGTGTCCGGCTCCCGAAGACGTTTGGTGAAGAATTCGATGACGCCGAGCGCGCGGTCCCCTACGACAACGGGGCAAGCAAGGGCGCTATGCAGGTCGCCCTTGGCGGCGGCGGCATGGCGTGGGAAGTTTCCGTCCTGCACCACATCGACTATCCATGCCTCCTTGCCGCTGGCCCACACTCGACCCGGAAGCCCTTCTCCCTTTACAAACGTGCGGAGGCTACTGGTCGTCACGAAGTCCTGCACCGCCACTTCGGGCCTGTGCCAGCCTTCGAGGAACGCGAGCGCCGTGCCTGATTCGTCCACCCTCCAGAAAATGCCCGCGTCCCAGCCGAGGTTTTCGCAGAACGCTTGGAGGACGCCGCCGACCCCGTCCTCAATACCGGCCGCTTCGCTCAGAGCGTGCGTCACGGCGAGCCGGGCGTTGCGGCGCTGTTCCGCCTGCTGTTGCTCGCTGAGGTCCCGCATGTACGCGGTGAACAGGGCAGGACCATCAGTCGGGATACGGGTGATGGCTAGCTCGATCGGGAACTCTGTTCCATCTGCATGCAGCGCCGGAAGTTCGAGCCGCCTGCCAAGAACAGGACCTTCACCTGTGGCGAGATAGTGAGCCAAACCCCGGTGATGCCGCTCTCGCAGGGACGGCGGAATAATGAAGTCGGCGAGCTCCTTCCCAATGACATCCGCACGACGATAGCCGAACGTCTTTTCCGCTGCCGGGTTGAACTCAACCACCTTGCCTTCGTGGTCCATCGTGACGATGCAATCGAGAGCAGTCTCCACTATGGCGCTCTTTCGGGCCTCACTCTGCCGGATCTCCCGCTCGGCCCTTCGCTGCTCGGTCACGTCCCGAAAGATCAGCACGACGCCAATTATCTCGCCCGCTTCACTCCGGATGGGCGCGGCAGAGTCGTCAATGGGCCGTTCCGAGCCATTCTTGGCGACCAGGACTGTGTGGTTTGCCAATCCAACGATCATCCCTTCCCGCAGCACCTTTTCGACCGGGTTCTCTACGGGCTTCCGGGTCTGCTCGTTGACGATGCGGAACACCATGCCCAATGGTTTTCCCTGAGCTTCCGCGTGCGTCCAGCCGGTCAATTCCTGGGCGACGGGATTCAGAAAAGTGACACGCCCTTGGGTATCGGTAGTGACGACGGCATCGCCGATGCTGGAAAGGGTGACGCGAAACCACTCTTGCAGCTCTCTTACCGAACTGTCGAAACGCTGGCGTTCGAGCACCCGAAGCTGTTGAGCCTGATGCCGAATCTTTTGCGTCTTATCGAACAGCTCCACGAAACCGGTGACTTTCGCCCTCAAGATCACTGGGATCAGCGGCTTGGCCAGGAAATCTACCGCGCCGAGAGCATACCCCTGCTCCAGCTCCGGGCGCTCGATGTCATCGGCGGTCAGGAAGATGATCGGCGTGTGGCGTAAGCGCACGTCGGCCCGGATCACCTGCGCCGTCTCGAACCCATTCAAGCCCGGCATACGCACGTCGAGCAGCACGACGGCGAACTCGACGGCCATCAATTGCGCAATGGCTTCTTCGCCCGAGCGGACCTCCACGAGAATCGGGCCGAGGTCTTCGAGAATCGCCCGCAATGCGACAAGGTTGGCCGGGGTGTCGTCCACCAGCAGGATACTGGCCTTCGGCTCCGCAGGGGGTGTCGGGTGACGGCCTGAATGGTTCATGTGTCCCGCCAGTCTCGCCCTGTTTTGATTCGTGTTTTGCCGTGACGGAAATCAAAAAACACGATTGGCTTGGCGCCGATGGTTCCGCACCGGCAGTCGTTTCATTTGGCATTGATCGGCTTCAAGTGCTGCCAACCCCACTGCCACCTGACCGCGGTGAAAGGATAGTGATTCCAAAGCCCTTTCGCTACGCAGCCTACACGGCCCGGAAATCCCGCCGCTTCTGGCCCGCACCAACCTGCCGCCAACGCCCCACTTCCCTTATCGCGTGTTTCGCGCCGCGGTCGTCGCACCGCGGCCGCACGACGATGCTGGCGCGCAGTCGACTGCGCCAGAACGTCGACTTCGGCCGACACCACGCGAGGAATTGTCGCTGCTTCTCGTAGCCCGGTATCGCATCGAAACTGGCCTCCGCCGCCGAGGCTCGCGCGGGGACGTCCGCGCCCTGTTTTTGTGGGGCGTTCACGACCTGGCATCGAGCCAAACCTGTCTGCATCCCTACTCAAATTCGCCGAGGTTCGCCGGCGCGCTTAAAAAAGCACGATCACGATTTACGAACAGATGAAGAGCAGCCGCTCTCCGAGGCCGCTCAAACGCGGGCCACAATGGGTATGGGTCGAGTCGGAAGTTCAGGCGGAGGTCGACCGCGAGTTCGCCATGCTCCCAAGGATGGGAACAATTGGATGAGCAATAAAAAAGCCCCTGAAACAAGGGGCATTTTTACGACTTTGGCGGAGAGGGAGGGATTCGAACCCTCGGTTGGCTTACACCAACGCCTGATTTCGAGTCAGGTACATTCGACCACTCTGCCACCTCTCCGGGTCGAATTCCCGCGATCAACGGGAA
>JBKJTK010000239.1:0-8214 GCA_046590875.1 Chiayiivirga sp. | reverse complement strand
TCGGCGATGCAGTGATCGTGCGGATGGTGCCGCTGGCGCAACTCGGATCGTTGCACACATAGAGTCGCGTCTGGCCGCTGGCGAACTCGAAGTAGCTGACCAAGGGCGTGTTGTCGGCGCGCAGCGCGATAGCGGAAAACACGCCGATGCTGCCGCTGTCGAGCGAGCGCTGCGTGCGAGAATTGCATGCGGTGTCGTTGCAGATCACCAGCGACTGCGTGTTGTTGCCGGTGGCAATCACGGGGCGACCGTCGTTGGTCAACGTCATCGCGACATCGCCGCCGAGGTTCACGTTGACCGATGTGCCGCTGGTGCAGTTGGCGTCTGCGCAATCCCACAAGTTGCCGCCGTCGCGCGCCAGGATCGGCCGACCGTCCGGGCGCACTGCGACCGACACGCGGGCACTGCTGAACGGCAGCACCGTCAGCGGCTGGTCGCAGATCGGGGAGCCGTCGACACCGATCCCGATCATGGGCGCACCACGCGGGCAGATGCCTGCAACGCGCTGCTGGATTTCGCCGTTCACCTGGTTGCGCCCGACGCTGCCGGGACTGATGTGGTTGCTGTTGACGGCGTTGTTCGCGATCTTGGAAAAGGTCACGGCGCCGTCGGCAATCTTGGGACTGGTGACGGAGCCGTCGGCGAGTTCCGCGCTGGTTACTGCACCCAACGCGAGCTTGGCACCCGACAGGGCGCGGTCCTGTACGGTGGCACCGACAACGCTACCGTCGGCCACGAATTCCGCGTGCAGCGCAAACGGCGTTGGCGTGAGCGCCTGACGCGGTGCGAGCAAAGTGTAGCTCGCGGTACCCGCGCGCCGGACCTGGATCTCCAGCCAACGCGGTTGGCCAATGTATTGGTCGCCGAAGTCGAGGGTCACGGTGAACACGCCGCCTCCCACCAGAACACCGGGGAGACTCACCGGCGCGGCCAGCGCCGCACCGGCTTGCGCTTGGGCGTAGAGCGCGAATTGGAAATCGAAGCTGCCGACGGCCGGCGCGCCGGCCTCTTTCAGACTGCCCTGATAGGTGAATGCCGTGCCCAACAATTGCGCCCCGGCGGGAGGCGCAAGCGTTGCCAGCAGCAGCAGCAAAGACATCACGATGCGAGGCATGGGCGGGCTCCTTCTGGCAACCGATGGTCCAGTCTACGCGGTTCGATCGCCGAACCTGTCACCGATCAAAGGGTCACGGCCACTTCCCATGCTTCATGATGCACACTCGGCCGCGGCTTCCAGGGTCCCGTTCCCAAACCACCATGCGTAGCTTCGTACTGAGAGCGCGAGCCGCGCCGACCGACAGCCAGAAGTTGTTGGCGTCGGTTGGCAAGGATGCGCACGCGGAGATCCTCGCGCATACGCTGATGAACGCGATTTTCGTCGCGCAGTCGCACCGCGCCGACGTGATCGTTTATCTGGTGCTGGAGAGCACGCAGGATTTCTCGCGGACGATCCGCTTCGACGTCAACGCGATGCACGAGCTCGGTGGATTCCACGAGCAGGCGCTGCTGGGCAAGGTCGCGACCGCGCTCGACGTCTCCCGTGGGATGGGCAAGGACGAGACGCGGCCGGTCGAGAGCGGGGTGACGGTGCGCACCGTCAGTTTCGAGCGGCTGGTACAGGAGCTGGCAGAAGGGCATCAACTGTTCGTGATGGACAGGAAGGGCACCTCGATCCGCACGCAGTTGTTCGAAGGCAATCCCTGCTTCCTGCTGACCGACCATATCCCTATGCCGAAGAAGACGTTCCACAGCCTCGAGCGGCTCGGTGCGAAGAAGATCGCGCTGGGGTCGACCATGCTGTTCGCATCGCAGTGCGTCGTGCTGATCCACTACGAGCTGGATCAGCGCTAGCACGCGTTGGGGGTAGCGAAAAAACGGGTCAGGTTCGGACAGCGACGGGAGAAACACAGTTCAGAGGCGGAGGATTCCCCACGTTTCATCCGCTCGCAAGCGCATCGATGTCTTGAATGATGGTCTGGGTGCTGATGCCAATAACGATGCGTCATCGTGCCGTGCGCAGCAGCGGCTAGCCGACCGGAGGCGAGGACAGCACCCCACACGGATCGATCCGGCGGCGTATGGGCTCGGTGAGCCTGAAAACAGTGTCAGACTGACTTGGCGCGGAGCCAAGACGCTGCTCTGATCTCGGTCTCTGTCAGGTCTCGTGGCATTGGTTCGGTTCGGGTGACCGGATTCATTCCGCTTCCGTGCCTCCTGAACTACTATCAACGCGAAGCAAGCACGGAGGGACGAGCTTGGACGAGGGCGGCATCATCCTGTGCGTGGATGACGATTCCACGGTCCTCAACGCGCTGCGCAGCGTGTTCGCCAAGCATTTCGGCTCTGAGTTGCAGGTCGAGTTCGCCGAGAGCGGCGACGAAGCGCTGGAGATCGCCGCGGAGCTGCGCGCCCAGGGCCGCGAGCTGGGTCTGGTCATCTCTGACTTCATGATGCCGGGAATGAAGGGAGACGAGTTTCTGGTGCGGCTGCACGAGCAGAGCCCGAACACGGTCAAGATCATGCTTACCGGCCAAAGCGATCTGACCGGGGTCAAGCGCGCGATCAACCAGGCCAACCTGTACCGGTTTCTGGAAAAGCCCTTCCTCAACGAGGACATCGTGCTGACGGTGCGCGCTGCGGTGCGCGCCTACTGCCAGGAGCGCGACCTCGTGCGCCAGAACGAGGAACTGCGCCGGCTCAACGCCGAGCTCGAGTCGATCGTCGACGAGCGCACGCGCGAGCTGGTGGAGAAGAACCGCGAACTCGAGGTACTGTCGGTTACCGATCGCCTCACCGGTTTGTACAATCGGCGCAAGCTCGACGAGCTGCTGGACGAGGAAATGATTCGCAGCCGTCGCTACGCTGTCCAGTTCGCCGTCATCATCATGGACATCGACCACTTCAAGCACGTCAACGACAGCCACGGCCACGCGGTGGGCGACAGCGTGTTGCAGCAGATGGCGCAGATTCTGCGCGGGCGCACCCGCGACGCGGACGCGCTGGCGCGACTGGGCGGCGAGGAGTTCGTGATCGTGTGCCGGCATTCGGGGCTGCAGGGCGCGATCGACTCTGCCGAACGCACGCGCGAGGCGATCGCCAAGCATGACTTCCCGGGTGTGGGCCAGGTCACCGCCAGTTTCGGCGTCGCGGCGTGCAGCGAGGGCGACACGGCTGCGGCGCTGCTGGAACGCGCCGACGCGGCGCTCTACCGCGCTAAAGCGGCGGGCCGCAACCGCGTGGAGGCGGCGCGGTGAGCGAGCGCGAGCTGCTTCTGGCGGCGCGCGTCGCCGCGCTGGAAAAGGAGCTCGCGCTACGCAGCGAAGACGAGGCGCTGCAGGAGGCGTTGTTCGAGATCGCGGCGCTTTCGTCCGAGGACACGCCGCGCCAGGAGCACTACGAGCGCTTCCACGAGATCGTCGGTCGTCTGCTCGACGCGCGCAATTTCATCATCGCCACCTACGACGAAGAAGCCGGCCTGATCCGCGAGGAGTACCAGGTTGACGAGAATCCGGGCGAGAAGATGGAGATCTTCCCCTATGGCGAGGGCATCTCGTCCTACGTGATCCGCACGCGCGAGCCGCTGCTGCTCGACCCGGCGCGCCTCGACGCCTTGGTCGCTGCGGGCGAGATCAAGGCACCGCGTGGCGCGGCGGGGTTCCACAGCTGGATGGGCGTGCCGCTGCAGGCGCAATACAAGGTGCACGGGTTGATCATCGTGCAGAGCTACCACCCGGAGGTGATTTACACCGAAGCGAACCTGGAGCTGCTGCGGTTCGTCGCCGCTCATGTGGCGACGATCGTCGCCCGCTGGCGCACGAATCTCGCGCTGAAGCGGGCGAACGAGGCACTGGTCGAGTCCGCCGACTTGCTGCGCATGGTCGGCGACATCGGCATGGATCTCACCGGCAGCCTGGACGTGATCGCCATCTGCAAGACGCTCGAGCGTCATTTCGCCGAATGGATGCCGACCGACGCGTTCGGCGTCGCGCTGCTGGCACCCGCGGGCAACGAGCTTGAGTACGTCTACTACGTCGAGGACGGCGTCGAGGATGTCGGCGCCCGGTTCCCGCTCGATCACCCGACCTCGCTGGCAGCGGCAACGCTGCGCGAGGACCGCGAACTGACGCTGTTCAACGAGGACCGCCTCGACGCCGCGCCTGATTCGGAGAACATCGCGCCGACGGCGCCGATCCGCTCGGCGGTGTTCCGTCCACTGATCGCAAGTGGCCGTCGCATCGGCGTGGTCACCGTGCAGAGCCACGAGGCCGACGCCTACCGTGACCGGCACCTGGAGCTGTTCCGTTCGGCCACCGCCTACGCAGCGATTGCGCTCGCCAACGCTGCCTCCTATGCCGCCGCCGAGGCCGCGCAGCGCCAGGCCGCGCAGGCCCTGCTTGAGCGCAACCAGGCCGAGGCGCACCTGGTGCACTCGGAGAAGATGGCCGCACTCGGCCAGCTGATCGCCGGCGTCGCCCACGAGATCAACACGCCGATCGGCGCGATCAAGTCGAGCGGGCGCAACATCTCCGAGTCCCTTGCCAGCTCGCTGCTGGCGCTGCCTAGGCTGCTCGACGAGCTCGACGAAGCGCATCGGCTTATGTTTGCTGAGCTCGTCGAACGCGCCAGCGCCCCACGCACGCCGCTAAGCACGCGAGAGGAGCGCGCCACCGTGCGCGAACTCACCGCCAAGCTCGAAGCGCTGGGCTTCGAGCAATCGCGCCACCGCGCCGGCCTGCTGGTGCAGTTGCAAGCGCATGAGAACCTCGACGCGGTGCTGCCACTGTTGTACCACCCGGCCGTCGACCGCGTGCTGGAGACCGCGCACGGCATAGCGACCATCACCATCAACGCCGACAACATCAACATTGCCGTCGACCGCGTCGCCAAGATCATCTTCGCGCTCAAGTCGTTCTCGCGTTTTGGCGGGGTGCAGGTGTGGAGCGAAACGGACCTGGCCGACAGCCTCGAGACGGTGCTCACCATTTACCAGAACCAGATCAAGCATGGCACCGAGCTGGTGCGCCGCTACGAGGACGTGCCACCGGTGCGCTGCCTACCCGACGAGCTCAATCAGGTGTGGACCAACCTGGTGCACAACGCGCTGCAGGCGATGGATCACAAGGGCACCCTGACCGTCGGCCTGCGCCGCGAGGGCGACGACGTAGCGGTGTCGATCGGTGATACCGGCTGCGGCATTCCCGAAGAGATCCGCAGCCGCATCTTCGATGCGTTCTTCACCACCAAACCCGCGGGCGAAGGCACCGGTCTGGGTCTGGACATCGTGCGCAAGATCATCGACAAGCATCAGGGCCGCATCGAGGTCGACAGCGAAGTCGGCCGCGGCACCATCTTCACCGTCAGACTGCCCATAGCGGGCGTGCTAGCAGGAGATTCGTAATGGCCGGACCCGTGCAGGAAAATGGCGTGCTGCTGTGCGTAGACGACGAGATCATCGTCCTCACCGCGCTCAAGGACCAGCTGCGCCGCGCCTTCGGCAATCGATTCCACATCGACGTTGCCGAAAGCGCGGAGGAGGCGCTGGAATTGCTGGACGAGTTGTCGGACCTCGATCACCGCCTACTGGTGATTGTGTCCGACTGGCAGATGCCGGGCATGAAAGGTGACGAGTTCCTGGCAGAGGCGCACCGCCGCTTCCCCACCGTCGTGAAGATCATGCTGTCGGGCCAAGCCCAGCAGAGCGCGGTCGACCGCGCCAAGCGCGACGCGGGGCTGCACGACTTCCTCTCCAAACCGTGGAACGCGGCTGAGCTGGTCGAGACGATCAATGCGGGGTTGCGCAACAAGCTGTAGCGCAGAAACGGGGTCTTCAGATCCACTTGCAGTGCCTGGAGCGGCTCGGGCCGCGGGCGTCGCCTTGACCTGGGCAAGTCTCGTGCGGATTCGTGCGGCGGGGCGCTCTTCCCTTGTTCGACCCCTCTTGTTCGATCGTTCCGATCAGAACCATCCCTTGACGTCCGCCATACCTTCGGCAAGTCTGGTCTCGAACAGTCTTCGCAGGAATGGCCCATGAGCGTCGGCACGGCAATCAAGCAGCGAGGCGCTCGTCACGGGATTGCATTGGGAACGTGTCTGCTCTCGCTCGTGTTACTGACTGGCGCGATGCCGCTACCCGCCCCCTCGGCCGATGTCCTCGCCGCGCGGCAAATACTGGACGCCTACAGCGGCCGCCGCGACGGTCTGCCCGTCGCGCGCGAACGCATCACGCGTGCGCTGAAGGCGAATCCGAACGACTATCTCGCGCTCAAGGAGCTGTCGCGCTATCACCTCATCTCGGGCTTCATCAACGCCACAACTTATCAGCCCGGCTCGCTCGAGGAGTCGGAGGCCGCGATCCGCGAAGCACTGCGCATCGCGCCCGATTTTCCGGAAGGACACATCTTCCTCGGCCATATCCAGTTGCAGCATGGCAAACTCGACGAGGCCCTCGCCTCGCTGCTGCATGCGGCGGAGCTGGGCACGCAGGATCCGTCGCTGGATCTCAACCTGGCGCGGGTCTACGCCGGGCAAGGCGAGCTTGCGCGAAACCTGGAGCATTCGCAGCGCGTGCTCGACAATCCAGCCGCGACGCCGAATCAGAAGTCGAATGCCGCCTGGTATTTGGCGCAAGGCGACAAACGCGCGGGTGAAGTCGGAGCTGGCGCGTCGCGCTTCGAAGAGCAGGTTCGGCTCAACCCCACCAATGCCTGGGTTCGCGGCGACCATGCTAACTACCTCAGTGAAACGCTCGGTCGCCACGACGAGGCGATCGCCGAGGCACGCAAGGCGATCGAGATCCTCGACTACGGAGTCGGTCGACGCTTTCTGGCGATGGCGCTCTACCGAAAGTGGGCCGAGCTGGTGGCTGACGGGAAAGCCGACGAAGGCGAGAAGTTCTTCGTCGAAGCGAAGCAGAATTATCCGCTGCTCGATCGGGTCATGGCCGAAGGCGCGTCGGTATCAGGCGGCGAACAGCTCGCCCATGCCCTGATGACTGAGAAGGGCGTCTCGATCGATGCGGAGAACGAGCGTGGCTCGACCGCGCTGTTGATCGCGACCAAGAACGAACGAGTCGAGGTCGTGAAACGCTTGCTGGACCTGGGCGCTGATCCGAATATCTCATCGGATCGAGCCATGCTGCCGCTCGTGTATGCGGCGCAGGATGGAAATGCCGAGATCGTCGAAATCCTGCTCGCGAAGACCCAACACACGATGACGCGGCCCGCGATGCAGGCTGCCGCGTTTGCCGAGTCCGCCGGCCATGCGGAGCTCGCCGCGCGACTTCGTACCTGGGACGAGGCGGCACAGTCGAAGTGACTATCGATGCAGACGCGCGGTCTGAAGTAGCGGGACGGTTGTCGGGTGCGGGATTCGATGAACCGCGTGCGTGGGACCCGGGAACCAATCGGGGGCCACGACCTCACCTTACGGAGGAGGCGATGGACGGGACGTATACAGGTTCCAGACTTCGATCGTCCGGCCTACGAAATCGATGCCAGTGTTGCAAATAAAAAGCCCCGCCGAAGCAGGGCTTTTCCGTTTTGCCGTGCGGGAGTGCGAGGATCAGAAATCCATGCCGCCCATGCCGCCATCGCCGTGGCCCGTCGCCATTACGCGCACGAATCCCGGCAACCCGCCCTTATAGGAGCAGTCCGGATGGCTGGCGGAATCCGCGGTGGCGATGAAGAACATCGAGCAGTGCTGGATGAATGCGCGACCTTCGTCGGTGAAGGCAGTGCGGACGATCACCTGTTCCAGGCGATCGGCCAGCGGCCGCGTTTCGCGCAGATCCTGCAGCTTGCGCATGCCGTCGTGATACATCGGATCGTTCGTCATTTCTCCTCCCAGGCCAGCGAACCGGAACCCAAGCGCGGTGCCGGACCGGTGATGACCTACGGCAGTCGATGCGATCCCAGCATGTCGCTGACGGACCCGTCGCGCACATCTTCGACGTGGGTGCGGCGTCGGTAGGGCAGGCGGACAGTACGTCAGAGGATGCGCGCCTACGCGAACGGCAGGCACGCCGCGGTCGCTGTCAGGTAGCAGGAGCTGCGCGCGGCGACCGACTGGCTCGAGCCGTGTCCTTCTCCCGTTCGGTCTTCAGCGCCAATCCCACACCACCACTTCCCAGAGCTCGTCGGCGGCCGGGTCGGGGTAGATGTGCAAGGTTTCGAAACCCACCCGTCGATGCGCCCGCAGGGAGCGCGCGTTGCGCTG
>JBKJTK010000291.1:0-6003 GCA_046590875.1 Chiayiivirga sp. | reverse complement strand
CGCGATCCGCGCGGCGGTCAACGCAAGGCGCGCGTGCTGATGCGCTGGGCGGAAATGAATCTTGCGCGGCAACGCCGCAAGCCCGGCGCGTCCTTGCCAGCCGCATCGGCCGAGCCGCCTCCTCCTCCGGCCTGAGGAACTCGTGATGATGCTTGTCACGCCAGAGCGTTTGTCAGTTGCAAACCGCAGCGCGCGCTGCTCCTTCGCCAAGCTTAGGCGCGCTTAATGCAAGACTGCAACGCTAGCTGTGGCGCTGGCTCAGGCCCGGTCCCGATCCGCACTCAGTCGGTGATTCCGAGGCGCTTGCGTTCCAGGCGACGGAGGAATTCTTCCATGATGCGGCGATACAAATCCTCGCCGAGATAGGCGTCCTCGACGCCGGCGTCAATCGAGGGATTGTCGTTGACCTCGATTACCGCGACGCGCTTGCCGTCGGCCTTGAGGTCCACGCCGTAGAGTCCGTCACCAATCGGCGCCGTCGCGCGCAGTGCAAGCTTCACGACTTCGCTCGGGGCCTCGCGAATCGGCAGGGTCTTGAAGCCGCCCGACTTGACCGCACCCTTGAGGCTGCTGCTTTTAGCGGCACCTTTGGAGCCGCCACTCTTGAGACCATGATCGTATATCTGCCAGTGGCCGCGCGACATGTAGTACTGACAAGCGTACAACGCCTGCCCGTTGAGCACGCCGATGCGCCAGTCGAATTCGGTGTACATGAACTCCTGCGCCAGCAGCAGGGCGGTGTGCTGGAACAACTCGTCGGCAGCGTGCTTGAGTTGCTCGGCAGTCTCGGCCTTGATGATGCCGCGCGAGAAGGAACCATCCGGAATTTTCAGGACGATCGGCAAGCCGAGCAGCTCGGGCAGGGCGGCGAGCTTCTTCGGATCGTCGCGGAAGATGATCTCGGTACGCGGCGTGGGCAGCTTGCGTGAGCGCAGCAGGTCATGCAGGTAGATCTTGTTGGTGCAGCGCAGGATCGACACCGGATCGTCGATCACCACCATGCCCTCGCGTTCGGCGCGATGCGCGAAACGGTAGGTGTGGTTGTTGATCACCGTGGTCTCGCGGATGAACAGGCCGTCGTACTCGGCCAGACGCGCGAAATCGTTGCGGGTGATCGGGTCGACCTCGATGCCGAGATCCTTCCCGGCCTCGATAAAGTGCTTGAGCGCCTTCTTGTTCGACGGCGGCATCGCTTCGCTCGGGTCCTGCAGCATGGCGATGTCGTAGCGGAACTTGCGGCGCGCGCGCGGCTTGCGCCAGATCTTGCGCGAGAAGGCTTCCAGCGCCGCCGCGAAGGCGTCTTCCTGATTGTCGCTCAGGGTATTGAGCCCGGCCGGTTTGATCGCCGCGATCTGCCACACGCGCTGACGCTCGAATTCCAGCCGCATGATCGGGCAGGGATAGGATTCGAACACCTGCCGCACCAGGTCCGCGAGCGGGGTGTAACTGGTCTGTCCGAAGTAGACCAGCAGGCCGAAGTCGGTAGCGTCGCGTGAATCGTCGGGCAGAAACTTCGCGAGTTGCGCGTTCAAGTCCTCGATGTCGACGCCGTAGAGCGAGCGACGGCGCAGATCGTTGATCGTGCGCACCGACGGGATCACCTTGTGCCCGCGTGCCTCGGCCAGCAGCGAGACGTAGTAGCCGACGCCGAGATACTTGTAGCTGCGGCACAGGTTGATGACCTGGACGCGTTCCTCCTCCTCCTCGCCGCGGATTTCCTCCTTGAGATAATCGGTGGCAGAGACGACATTGTCCGAGGGGTAGTACTGGCCCCAGTCGGACAATTTTTCAACGACGATGACGAGGCGGCTCATGACTCCAACGGCGGGCGCGTGACCGCGCGAAGTCTGACAGAATCACGCCAATGCAACCACGCGTCCGGGCGCTGGATTCCAGGCGTGCGCATCATGACAACGACCGATCGTGCGGTGGCCAGGCCCCTCGCCGACATCGGGATGACGAGCAGAAGCAGCGAACCGCCCACATGCCGGCTCACTCAACCTTGATCCGCCCCGCACGCATCACCGACCTGTCGGCGCTGCTCGCATTGGAATCGCGGTTCCCGGGTGATCGGCTCAGTCCGCGCCAATTCCGTCATCACCTGGACAATCCGCGCGCACGGTTGCGCGTGTTGTTTCGGGATCGTGAAGTGGCCGGTTATGCGCTGGTCCTGTTGCGGCGCGGCAGTCGCGTGGCGCGGCTGTACTCGATCGCCGTCGATCCTGCGTCGCGGGGTGCGGGCCTCGGCGCACGACTGCTCGCGGATGCCGAAGCGCAGGCCCGCAAGGCGGGTGCCGTCGCGTTGCGATTGGAGGTGCGGGTCGACAATGCCGCCGCCATCCAGCTTTACGAACGACATGGATACCGACGTTTTGCGCGTCTTCCGGATTATTACCAGGACGGGGCCGAGGCCTGGCGCTACGAGCAGGCGCTGGAATCGCGCCGCGCGGTTCCGGTTTGAAGGCCGGTCGGATGGACCCCCTGCCATTGGTTGGGCTGCGATTGCTGCGTACGCGTGCTAGGGTTTCAGCCTCATTTTCCCGCGAGTGCCCAGGATGTTTCGTGCCGCTTTCGCCTTGCTCGCTGCCGGGCTGTTCACTTCCTCCGTAGCCTGTGCCGACGCCGTGAAATCCGACGATCCCTATCTCTGGCTCGAAGATGTCGGCGGCGACAAGGCGCTGCAATGGGTCAAGCAGCGTAACGCGGAGAGCCACAAGCAACTTGAAGGCGATCTTTCATTCAAGAGCCTCGAAAGCGATTTGCTCGCAATCCTGGACTCGGACGAAAAAATTCCCACCATCGAAAAGATCGGCGCGCACTACTACAACTTCTGGAAGGACCAGCAGAACCCGCGCGGGCTCTGGCGCCGCACCTCGCTCACGGAGTACCGCAAGGCCGAGCCACGTTGGGAGGTGTTGCTCGATCTGGATGCGCTCAACAAATCCGAAGGCGAAAACTGGGTCTGGCACAACGCCAATTGCCTGAAGCCACGGGAACCGAAGGCCGCTTACGAACGCTGTTTGATTGCGCTTTCACGCGGCGGCGCGGATGCCGATGTCACGCGTGAGTTCGACCTGAGCAGCAAGTCCTGGGTCAAGGACGGCTTCTCCCGGCCCGAGGCCAAGGGCAGCCTGAGCTGGATCGACCGCGACACGGTCTATGTCGACACCGATTTCGGTCCGGGGTCCATGACCAGCTCCGGCTATCCGCGCATCGTCAAGCAATGGAAGCGCGGCACGCCGATGAGCGCGGCGACCCTGGTGTACGAGGGCGAGACTTCCGACATATCGATCGGCGCCTTTCATTACGACACGCGAGGTTTCGAGCGCGATTTCGTCTATCGCAGCTTGACCTTCTACACCAGCGAGTTCTACCTGCGCGGCAAGGACGGCAAACTGGTCAAGTTCGACCTGCCCGATGGCGCGAGCAAAGGCGTGGTGC
The DNA here is from genome assembly GCA_046590875.1 of Chiayiivirga sp. Lineage (GTDB taxonomy): Bacteria > Pseudomonadota > Gammaproteobacteria > Xanthomonadales > Xanthomonadaceae > JALCLA01. Next base: position 2,562 of record JBKJTK010000291.1, on the reverse strand, counting down.
GCGATTGGCTGAGCGTGGAACTGCGCCAGCCCTGGGACGTCGGCGGCAAGGAATACGCGGCCGGTTCGCTGCTCGCGATTCGGATCGACGACTTCATCAAAGGCAAGCGCGATTTCGATCTGTTGTTCGAGCCCACGCTCACCACGTCGCTGGCCAGCGTCAATGCGACCCGCGACCACTGGCTCATCAACGTGCTCGAGGACGTCAAGAACCGCATCACCGTGCTGACGCCGGGCAAGGACGGCTGGAAGCGGGAGCCGCTCGTCGGCGCGCCGGCGATCGGCACGGTCGGCATCAGCGCGGTCGATGCCGAGGAATCGAACGACTATTTCCTCACTGTCACCGACTACCTCACGCCAACCTCGCTGCAGTTCGGCAGCATCGGCCAGGCGCCCGAGGTGCTGAAGCGGATGCCGGTGTTCTTCGATGCCGCCGGGCTTGCCATCAGCCAGCATTTCGCCAGCAGCAAGGACGGCACCCGCGTGCCGTACTTTCTCGTCTCCAAACAGGGGCTGGCGTTGAACAGCCAGAACCCGACGCTGCTATATGGCTATGGCGGCTTCGAGGTCTCGATGACGCCCAGCTACAGCGGCAGCGTCGGTCGCGGTTGGCTGACCCAGGGCGGTACCTTCGTAGTCGCGAACATTCGCGGCGGCGGCGAGTACGGCCCCCGCTGGCATCAGGCGGCACTAAAGCAGAACCGCCTGCGCGCTTACGAAGACTTCGCCGCGGTCGCGGAAGACCTGATCGCGCGCAAGATCACTTCACCGAAACACCTCGGGATACAGGGCGGCAGCAACGGCGGCCTGCTGGTCGGCAACATGTTTACCCTTTATCCACAGCTGTTCGGCGCGGTCGTCTGCCAGGTGCCGCTGCTCGACATGCAGCGTTATCACAAGCTGCTTGCCGGTGCCTCGTGGATGGCCGAGTACGGCGATCCGGATAAACCGGAAGAGTGGGCCTTCATCCAGGCGTTCTCGCCGTACCAAAACGTGAAAGCCGAAGTGGATTATCCGCCGGTGCTGTTCATGACCTCCACCCGCGACGACCGCGTCCACCCCGGCCACGCGCGCAAGATGATGGCGCGCATGCAGGAGCAGGAACACGACGTGCGTTACTACGAGAACATCGAGGGTGGACACGGCGGCGCGGCGGACAACAAGCAACTTGCGCACATGCAGGCGCTGGCATACACGTTTCTGAAGCAGAAACTGTTTGTGGATGGGGCGACGGGCGTGAAGGGCGCGCCCTGAGCTTGCAGCACGGAAGCGCGTTCGCGTATCTCGCGTTTCTCGCTGCGTTGAAGTATCGCGAGCGCCATCCATGGCTTTTTTTCGTCCGGCTCAGCCGGCCGAGTCACTTTCTCTTGAATGGCCAAGAGAAAGTAACCTTGGATTCAACCTACAAGTGCACCATCGACCTGCTGAGCGAGTTCGTGATGGCCTGCGGAGCGGAAGAACATTTCGGCCGGGCAATGGAAGTTGAGTTTCTTGCGCGGGCGGGTGTTGAGCTTCCAGGCGATGGCGTCGAGCTGACGCTGGGTGTAGCCCGATAGATCGGTTCCTTTGGGTAGGTACTGACGAAGCAGACCATTGGTGTTCTCGCAGCTGCCTCGCTGCCACGGGCTGTGCGGATCGGCGAAGTAGACAGCGATGCCGGTGGTTTCTGACAGCGTGCGGTACAGCGCCATCTCCTTGCCCTGGTCGTAGGTCAGCGTCTTGCGCAGCTGTGGGGGAGCCGCGGCCAAGGCGCGGCTGAAGCCCTCCAGCGCGTGTTGCGCCGAGCAACTGCGCATTCGGGCCAGTCGAACAAACAGCGTCTGGCGCTCGACCAGCACCCCCACCGCTGACTGATTGCGTGCGCCCTTGATGAAGTCGCCTTCCCAGTGACCAGGAACCAGGCGCTCGTTCACCTCTGCCGGCCGCCCATGGATACTCGGCAAATCGGTCATCCGGCCACGGCGATTCGCGCCTTGGCCGCGCGGCCGACGCGCGCATTTGTGCTGGCGCAGCAACGCCACCCACTCGCGTCGCAGGGCGCCTCGGGGGGCCGCATAGATGGCCGTGTAAATAGTCTCGTGCGACACGTGCCTGGCGGGGTCGTTCGGGAACTGGCGTTTGAGTGTGCCCGCCACCTGCTGCGGCGACCAGCCACGCCCCAGCAGGCGGCGCACACGCCGCCACAATCGCGTTCCGGTCCGCAGCTTGCGGGGCTGCCGCGGCATAAAACGCAAGCGGTAGGCTCGCTGGCTGGCACGGATCGCCTCGTAGTCCCGCCGTGGTCGTCCCATGCGCGCGCGACGAGCTGGCGCGCGATGGCCATTGCGTCGCAGCTCGCGCGAAATGGTGCTCGCCGCTCGTCCCAACTCCCGCGCAATCTTGCGGCTGCTGCAGCCCTGCGACGTCAACGCCATGATCACGCCGCGTTCTTCGGCACTCAGTTGCTGGTAAGAGGTTCCCATCGTGCACCTGGAGGTCAGTGGTGCACTTGATTCTAGAGACCAAGAACCAAAGAGAAGGCCACCCCGGAGCCGCGCCCTTTGGACATCCTTGTCCAAAGGGT
>JBKJTK010000372.1:0-3920 GCA_046590875.1 Chiayiivirga sp. | reverse complement strand
AAGGGCAACGACAGCAGCGCGCCGTATGCGATGACGCTGGATTCGACCACACTCGCCAACGGCAGCCACAGCCTGATCGCGAAGGCGTTCGACGCCGCCGGCAACAGCACCAGCTCGACTGCGGTCCCCTTCAGCATCAACAATCCGGTGCCCGACACCACGCCGCCCAGCGTCAGCGCCGCCAGTGCCGGCAGCAGCGGCACGATCAGCTTCTCCGCCAGCGCCAGCGACAACGTCGGTGTCACCAACGTAGAGTTCCTTGTCGACGGCATTCTAAAGGGGTCGGATGCGACCTCACCGTACAGCCTCGCCTTCGACTCCACCACGATCGCCGACGGCAGTCACAGCCTCACCGCGAAGGCGTTCGATGCCGCCGGCAACAGCGCGACGTCGACCGCAGTGGCGTTCACCGTGAGCAACTCCGTCTCGACGACGTTCAACGAGACCGAAGGCAATGGTTCGGTGTCGGCGGCAAACACGGTCGCCCGCAGCTTCCGCAGCATCCTCGGCAGCATGGGCAACAGCAGCGACAAGGATTACTTCAAGCTCACCCTGGCCGCCGGCGAAACGCTGCGGATCGACATGGCTGGCCCGACCGGCAGCAGCTACGACTACGACCTCTACCTGGTCAACGGGTCGGACAAGACCTTGAAGAAGTCGACTGGCAGCACCTCGAACGAATCCGTCACCTACGTCGCGAGCGCGGCGATCACGGTTTACGCCAAGGTGATTGCCTACAGCGGCTCGGGCATCGGCCAGCCCTACACGCTGACGCTGACCTACACTCCGTAGTCGCGCGTCACTCGTCCGGCGGCGCGCCCGAGGGCGCGTCCGCCGGCTGCGAGGGCGCGTCTCCCTGCTCGTTGTGCCGAACGGATTCATGAGTTATTGAGGCGCAGGCGTGGCGAGCCGCGCCTTTCTCGCGACCGCGAACGCTGCGAACGAACTGGATCGCCATCCAAGCGAACGCCGAGACCCAGCTCCTGCTGCTCCCGTGATTTCGTTGTGCCGCGCACGCCTTCCATGGCTTTTTTCGTCCGGCTCCTGCCGGCCGAGTCACTTCTCTTGACTGCGGGCATCCTGCCCTCCGCCCCTTCGGGGCCGCCTTCGGAGTTCGCGCCGCTCCTGCGGCGCAGTGAGTCGCCGACACACAAGGTGGGGCTTGAGTCCGTTCGCACGCCACAGGCGCGATACCGTCGATGCGTTGACACCCAACACGGCCGCCATCTTGCGTTTGCTCCAGTGTGTGGCCATCTCGGGCTGACTCTGCGTGGTCAACTCCACCAGCTGCGAGTACAGAGGACCGCTGCTTTCGGCGGTGCGCAATGGCCGCCGATGTCGATCCGCATGCTGCACGGCGACTGGACCCGGGGCCAGCTCTACGAATCGGGCTTCGAAGCGGGAATACCGCCTTACGTTGGCGATTGAGCAGACGGGCGCCTTCGAGTCGCCGCCGCACTGCCGCTGGCGGCGCAGCGGTCAACCCGCTCGCGCGTCCTTGCCGCCCGTAGTGCAGTACCGCGGGCCTCCATCACCCCGTGCAGCGGCTGGCGGGTCTCCAACACTCCCGAAAACGGCGCGCGCATGCGCCGCCTGGGCCTCAGCCGCCATTAGATCAATACGCTACATGCGCTCATTGCACCCTGCCAACGTCGTGTCCGGCATGTGTCCGCTCGTTCGACGTTCTGGCTCGTCGCGCCCGATTTCGCGTTTGACGGAGCAGGGCTCGCTATTCTTCATCTCTAACGGCGACTCCAGCGTTTGCTCGAATCTGATCGCAGGTGCCCGCCTCTACCAGCTCGCCCCTAAACGTGCGTCACTTCCCCGCCGCGCGCTTTGCACTCGGCACTCCCGACCTTGCCTTTTTTGCTACGCCACGCTTTGCGGGCGGCGCCGGCGATTTGGTCGGCTTCTGCAATTTGAGAAGCTCGCGACGCAGGAGGGCCACCGTGACGGGCGCATTGTCTGCATCCAGCGCGGTGCGCAACACTTCATTGATTGCGGTCTGATAGCCGCGCCCTTCACCTTCCGCACGCGTGCGGAACGCGTCGAGCACGTCGTTATCCAGCATCAGTAGTGTCCCAACGTTCTCGCGTCACCGGCCAGTAGGTCAAGGATTCTGAGGCACTTTCCAATGATTTTGCCTGTCACCGACTTGGACAGCGATTTCCCGGCTTGCGACCCTGCGAAGGGACCCATCGCGGGAGCGTCGGATGTACGAAGGCAAGCTGGTTTTCGCGCAGGTCATGGAGCATCTGCCGCTCCACAGCTTCCGAAGGATCGTCGCCCGCTATTCGGGCGAGCGGAAGGTCAAATCGTTCTCTTGCCTGGACCAGTTCCTGTGCATGGCATTCGCTCAGCTGACCTTTCGCGAGAGTCTTCGCGACATCGAAGCTTGCCTGCGTGCGCAACGCTCCAAGCTCTATCACCTGGGGATCCGCTCGACGGTCGCACGCAACACGCTGGCCAACGCCAACGCAGTGCGCCCGTGGCAAATCTATGCCGACTTCGCGCAGAGCCTGATCGCAATCGCGCGGCCGCTGTATGTCGACGAGCCCTTCGGAGTCGAACTGAAGGAGTCGGTTTACGCGCTGGACACGACGACGATCGACCTTTGCCTGTCGGTGTTTCCGTGGGCGCCGTTCCGTTCGACCAAGGCGGCGGTGAAGTTGCACACGCTGCTGGATCTGCGGGGGAATATCCCGACGTTTATCCATATCAGCGACGGCAAGATGCACGAGGTCAACGTGCTCGACCAGTTGTTGCCGGAGGCCGGGTCCTTTTACATCATGGACCGCGGATTCCTCGACTTCGAGCGCCTCTTTCGCTTCCACGAGGCCCGCAGCTTTTTCGTGACGCGCGCCAAGTCGAACCTCAAGGTTCAACGCCGATACTCGCATCCGGTCGACCGCTCCACGGGGCTGGTCTGCGATCAAACCGTGGTGCTCACTGGCTTCTACTCGCGGAAGGGATTCGAGGCGCCGCTCCGGAGAATCCGCTTCAAGGACCCCGAAACGGACAAGACGCTGGTGTTCATCACCAACAACTTCGTGCTGCCAGCGCTGACTATCACGCAGTTGTATCGCTGCCGCTGGCAGGTCGAGCTTTTCTTCAAGTGGATCAAGCAACACCTGCGAATCAAGGCGTTCTTCGGAACTTCGGAGAACGCGGTCAAGACGCAGATCTGGATCGCCATCTCGGTCTACGTCATCGTCGCCATCGTCAAGAAACGCATGCAGCTTCCCGCCAGCCTCTACGAAATCCTACAGATCCTGAGCCTGACGGTGTTCGAGAGAACCCCACTGGATCAACTGCTTGCCGGAGCCGTCGAAGACGAAATAGCGGCGGAACTGCGAAAACAACTAAATTTGTTCGAATAACGTTGGGACACTACTGATCCAGCATGATCGTTATGCGCGTCTTCCCGGGAGACGCGACGACCGCGCCACGCCTGGCCTTGCTGAAATCGTACTCCCTGCGCATAACTGTTTCCTTCTACCGTGCTCGCCTTGCGAGCAGAAATGATCCTGGCGCGCTAGCCACGCGGCGACCAGACGACGATCAACAGGCGCGCGGCGCCATCCATACCCATCGTGACAAATCGCGGCTCTGCTTCCGCATCCGGGTCTTCTATCGTGAGCGCGTGTGGATCGCGCAGCGCCTGCTCGGCATCAGCAAACCCAACGCCATGTTTGCGCAGGTTCGCCGAGGCATTGGCCGGATCGAACTCGATCCCGCTTGTTATAGCATGCATGTTATATGTATCTCGTCAACGCGCTTGTCTATTGACCAGCATCACCTTCGAACGCTACCGCCCTCGCAGGTTCGCACCGCGTTTCCCGCGCCTCGTGAGTGCCACCCACCCCACCCCCCCCGAAGTCTGCCGATCACTCGGCAGTCTGCATCGCCCGATAGCGCCG
>JBKJTK010000329.1:0-3461 GCA_046590875.1 Chiayiivirga sp. | reverse complement strand
GCCAGACCAGACAGCGACATCACATTGAGGCTCAGCTCAAACTGGCCCATGAAAAAGAACGTCGCGATCAACGACACCGGGAGCGAAAGCGAAATGACGAACGTACTCCAGCCATCGCGCAGGAAAAAGAAGATCAGCAGGATCGCAAGCAGGCCGCCCAGCAATGCATCAGTGCGCACGTCGGCCAGTGCCTGGCGGATGAAGATGGCCTGGTCCTCGACCACGGTGAGCTTGGCGTCAGAAGGCACACCGTCCTTCAACTGTTCCAGCGCCGCATGCAGTGCATCCGCAGCGGCGACAGTATTGGCGTCGCCTTCCTTGTAGATCGCCAATTCAACCGCTTCGCCGCCGCCCATGCGGATGATGGCTTCGCGTTCCTTGTAGCCCTGCTCGACCGTCGCCACATCGCGCAGCCGCACCGACATGCCGCCCGCGGCGCCGCTGCCCGACGATTCCGCCGCCGCATTGCGCGACGCCGCTGCCGCCGCGGCTGCTTCCGGCGACGAGCCGGCGATGCGCGAAACGGCTGCGGCGGCTTCGTCCGCCGCGCTCGAACCACCATTGCCACCGCCCGTGGTGACCAGCAGTTCTCGCATTTCGTCCAGGCCAGCGAACTGGTTGATGGTGCGCACCAGATAACGCTGCGAGCCTTCTTCCAGCCTGCCGCCCGAGACGTTGACGTTTTCCTGCTTCAGACGATCGATGACGGTGGCGATCGGCAGGTTTAGCTGGGCCAGCTTCTGCTGGTCGATCAGCACCTGCACTTCGTCTTCCAAACCGCCGGACACCTTGACCGCGGCCACGCCTTCGACCGGTTCCAGGCGCTTCTTCAATTCCTCGTCAGCGTAGCGGCGCAGACGCATCAGACTGGCTTCCGCGCTGCCGCCTTGCTCGCCTTTTGCGGCGAGCACCAGGCGCATGATCGGTTCGGTGGAAGGATTGAAGCGCAGCAGCACCGGCTGCTTGGTTTCCAGCGGCAGGCGCAGCAGTTCCAGTTTGTCGCGCACCTCCAGCCCGGCCTGATCCATGTCCGTGCCCCAGGCGAACTGGAGAATGACGTCGCTCTGGCCAGTGCGCGAGACTGAGTGCAGCTTGCGCAGGTTCTTCACCACGCCGACGGCTTCTTCAACCGGCTCGGTGACGAGGGTTTCGATCTCGGCCGGTGCCGCGCCGGTGTACTCGGTGCGCACGGTGAGCGTGGGATAGCTGAGGTCAGGCAGCAGGTTGACCTTGAGATCGCGCAGCGCGATCAGGCCGAACAGGACGAATGTCAGCGTCGCCATCGCGACGGTGACGCGTCGGCGTGTGGATACTTCGACAAGACTCATGTCAGGCAGGGCTCATGTCAGGCGGGCTCATGGTCGGCGGGGCTCAGTCCTGCGTCGCGGCTTCAGCATTGCCATCGTCTTGCGCGACCGCGACCGCTGTTGCGGGATCGGCGGCCGCGGGGACGACTGGCGTGGTCGGATTCAACACCTCGACCTTGATGCCATCGCGCAGCGTGACCTTGCCCGCGGTTACCACCGATTCGCCTTCGTTCAAACCAGAACGTATCTCTGCAAGCTCCCCACCCACGAAGCCAAGCACGATTGGCACCCGGACAGCAGCGCCGTCGCGCACGGCGAACACCGCGGACTCGCCGGCATCTTCAAGCAACGCGGTGCGCGGCACGGTCAGTGCGTCGGCGCGCTGGTCATAGATCACGCCGATGCGGCCAAACATGCCAGGCTTGAGCACGCCGCCGCTCTGGAACGCGCAGGTCACTCGGAACGTGCCGCTGCCGGCATCCACGACCGGGCTGACACGATCGATGCGGCCAGTGAACGGCTTGCCCGGCAGCGCGTCGACGAGCAGGGTCACTTCCAGACCTTCGCGCAGGATGGCCAGCTCGCGTTCCGGCACGTTCAACACGGCCTCGAGTTGCTCCGCATCGACAATACGGAACAGCGTGGTGTTGAGCTGAATCAGATTCCCCTGCTTCACCATGCGCTGGGCGATCACGCCGTCGATCGGCGCGACGATGTTGGTATAGGAAAGTTCGAGCCGCATCATGTCGTAGGCGGCGCGTTGGGTTGCGACGTCGTAGCGGGTCTTCTCAAAGAGATCGGCCGCGATCAGCTTGCGCGCATGCAACTCCTTCGAGCGCGCGAGATCGGCTTCCAGCTTGCGCAGCATGGCCTCGGCACGCTGCACTTCCAGCCGCGGGCGCTCGGCATCGAGCCGCGCCAGTACCTGGCCGGCCTTCACCTGGTCGCCTTCCTCGATCAGCAGTTGCAACAACACGCCGGAGGTCTTCGCGACGACTTGCGCCTCGTTCGGCGCTTCCAGCGCCGCGGTGCCGTGGTAGCTGGCCTGGATCGGGCGGCGAGCGACCTGCGCCACTTCCACCGGGACCGGCTTGTCGGCTTTTTTCTCCTTACCGTCGGGACCGAGTTCGGCCTTGGCCTGGTCGTTTCCAGGGCCACCCCCACCGCATGCCGCGAGCGCCAATATAAGGAGCATCAGAGAGATCGACCGCGCAAAACGCGGCAGCGCAACAGAACGGGGAAGGGTCATGGCAGGGTCCGGCTAGGAATCATGGTGATATAGTTAGCTACTACACCATAGATGTCAATCAGTTTAACTACGGTGCGCGGATTTTGCGCGTTGCTTATCTTTTCGACGCGTGCAAGTAGTCACAGTGACCTCGGTACCGCACCGCTGTGACAATGACTTACGACACAGTCCGAGGAATGGCCTCATGCGCGCTCGCTCGCTTTTTGACGCGGAGCGTCGTCCCGCGCGATGCGGCGTCTGGCCGATCCGCGGCTCAGGTCTTATACTTTCGCGCTTTTGGTGGGCGCGATTTTCTCGCTGCCATGACCCCGCCGCCGCCACGACACCCAGCCACGCTGCCGGATCTCAAGCTGATGACCCCGCCGATGAAGTCGACACTGCACCTCGCCCTTGGTCTCGCCCTCGCGGTCGCCACCGCCCCCGCCCTCGCCAAAGGCGATGCGGAAGCCGGCAAACTCAGGGTCTACACCTGCTCGGGTTGTCACGGCATTCCGGGCTACAAGAACGTCTACCCGCACTATCACGTTCCAAGGATCGCTGGACAAAACTACGAATACTTGGTTGCCGCGCTGACTGCCTATCAGAAAGGCGATCGGAAGCACCCGACGATGCGGGCGCAGGCCGAGGGGTTCTCGACCCAGGATCTCGACGATATCGCCACGTACCTCTCCAGCCTCGCCGCCGACGGCGCGCACAAGTAAGCCGGAACCGAACGCCATGATCCTACGCAGCCCGATCTTCAGCAGCATGATGCTTGCCACCCTCGTCCTGGCCTCCTCCGCCGCCTATGCTGGCGGCGATATCGAAGCCGGCAAGGCCAAGTCCACGGTCTGTCAGGCCTGCCACGGCGCCGACGGCAATGGCAGCGGCGACGGCCAATACCCGCGCATCGCCGGGCAGTACGC
>JBKJTK010000527.1:0-3354 GCA_046590875.1 Chiayiivirga sp. | reverse complement strand
CCCTTCATCCAATTGCCCCTGTTGTTCGATGCGCCGCGTCTGGCGGCGGAGGTCGCGGCGCTGGGCGAGTCGGTGTGGATGCCGCATCCGCAAGGGTTTCCCGGCAACTCGATGCTGCCACTTGTGGCGGTGAATGGGGGCCGGCGAAAGAGAGTTTTTCCGGCGTGATGCAGGCCACGCCGCATCTGCTGCGCTGTCCCATGCTGATGCAGACGATTGCGGCGCTGGGCGTGACGGCCGGGCGTTCGCGCCTGATGCGTTTGTCGGGACACGCCGAGGTCACGCGTCACGCCGATCAGGGCTACTACTGGCTGGCGCGCGTCGAGGCATCCTCGACCCGACCAAGGTCACCCGCACCGCGCTGCAGAACGCGGCATCCATTGCCGGCCTGATGATCACCACCGAAGCGATGGTGGCCGAGGCTCCGAAGAAGGAAGCCGGCGGCGACCACGGCGGGCACGGCGGTGGCGGCATGGGCGGCATGGGTGGTATGGATTTCTGAGGGCAAGACGCCCGAATGTCGCGAAGGTCTGGAGCCGGGAGCGACTAAGTCCCGCCCAATGCACTGCGCTCTTCCCCCTCTCCTTCAAGGAGAGGGATGGGGAGAGGATGGTGTTGATCCACCCGCGAACCGAAAAGCCCCGCAGCGATGCGGGGCTTTTTCTTTGCGCTGTTGCCAGCCGTTTGGGTGAGAGGCCTTCATGCGCACTCGCGTCCACGGGCAGGCGCCTGCGGCACCCGAGCGGCCTTCATCGGCAGCTTGGGCTGCCGCATTTGGCAACGCGCAGCGCGCCAGCGCCATTGTCGTAGTAACTGATCACCGGCAAGCCGTCGATCCCGATGGCAATGGAGGTGAAGTAGCCCACGTTGTTCGCGGCATCGTCTACGGTGGTGATGGTGGCACTGCCGGTGCACGCGGCATTGGTGCATTTCGCCACCTTCAGCGCGATAGCGGTGTTGTCGAAATAGCTGATCACTGGGAAACCATCGGCGCCGATGTCGATGGAGCTGTATTGGCCCACCTGGTTCGCGGGATCGTCCACAGTGGTGATCGTAGCGCTGCCACTGCAGGCCGGGTTTGCACATTTCGCTACCCTGAGCGCGCTGGCTGCGAAATCCCAATAACTAATCACCGGCAAGCCGTCGGCGCCGATAGCGAGAGAGTTGTATAAGCCCGGGCTATTCGCGTCCACGGTGTTGAGCGTGATAGTAGCGATCGAGCTACTATCACTGCAGTCGAGTTGGGCGCATTTCACCACCCTGAGCGCATTGGCCGTGTTGGCCGAGTAACTGATCACCGGCAAGCCGTCGGCACCGATGGCGATGGAGTTGTAGGCGCCCACGTTGCCCGTCAGATCGGCCACCGTGGTGATCGTGGCGACACCAGTACAGGCCGCATTGGTGCATTTCGCCACCTTGAGCGCTCCGGCCGTTTCGTCGTAATAACTGATCACCGGCAAGCCGCCGGTGCCGATGGCAAGGGAGGTCTGGGAGCCCACACGGTTGGCAGGATCGTCCACGGTCGTGATCGTGGCGCTGCCAGAGCAGGCGGCATTGGCGCACTTCGCCACCTTGAGCGTGCCAGTCGTAAAGTTCTGATAGCTGATCACCGGCCTGCCGTCGGCGCCGATGGCGATGGAGGTGAATAGGCCCACGGTGTCTGCGGGATCATCCACCGAGGTGATCGTGGCGCTGCCGGTGCAGCTTCGGTTCGCGCATTTCGCCACCTTGAGAGAGCGCGCCGTGCCGTCGTAGTAGCTGATCACCGGCAAACCGTCTCCGCCGATGGCGATGGAACTGTATTCGCCCGTGAGGTTCGAGGGATCGTTCACCCTGGTGATCGTGCTTACACCCGGCAACTCGCTGCAAAGCACGCTGCCGTCGGTGTTGATCCCGCGCAGGTAGGTGCCCAGCACACAGGTGCCGCCGACGCGCTGCTGCACCTGCGCCGTGTTGATCTGCGTGGAACCTACCGCACCCGCGGCGATCTGCGCCGTGCCGACGCCGCCGTTGGCAATGTCGAGCGTGCCAGTGGTGGTGATGGGCCCACCGGTGAGGCCGGTACCGGAGGCAATGCTGGTGACCGTGCCTCCGCCGCCGCTGTCGTCTACACCGTCGGCGAATCCTGTCGGAATGCCGGTGAGCCCGCCCCACGGCGCAGCCGCAGCGGCATTGGATCGCAGCGCTTCGGGCGTGGGGCGGATTTGCTGGCGCGGCGCGAGGGTAGTGTAGGCACCGGCGCTGGCAGCGGGGCGCACGCTGAGTTCGAGGTAGCGCTCCTGTCCGCTGAACACGCCGCTGCCGAAGTCCAGCGCGACGCTGAACAGGCCTGCATCCACCGGCACGTCGCCGGCATCGGCGGCGCAACCCAGCGGGATCGGGTTGGACGACGTGTCGAACAGGCAGAACTGCAGGTCATATAGCCCGTTGGCAGGCTGCCCGCTGTCCTTCAGTTGACCTTGATAGGTGAACGCGGTTCCGAGCGTTGCCGCTGCCGCCGGCGGGGCCAAGCACAGCGTTATCGCTAGAGCCCGAAGCCGGCGAGAGGTCATAGTGTTTTCCTGTGGGTGATAGCCGATGGTTACCCCATTTGGGGTAAGCGATGACGTCGAGCAGTGCGGCAAGCGTCACAGGATCGAGTATAGGAACTTCAAACGCCATTTTCGGGCAGTCTGCGCGGTAGCCGGAGGCGGTACAAGCGTCGGTTTGGCTCTGTTTGGCCATGGTTGGGGCGTCATCGCAGAGCGTTTGGGCGGGTAGATGGGTGTTCGGCAACGCCGTTCGCGGCGATTTCCCGCCGGTTGCCGACGGCGGGTCGAGCGCTGGCCTGCGGGATCGTTGCCGCTCCGTGTCGTCTTTCTGGTTTCACCTTCGGCGTCGTGGCCGGCGGTGAACTGCCCCGGGATTCGTGGAGGCTATTCGGTTTGACTCTGGCAGCTAACGGATCGTGGGAGGTTCGAAGGCTGGGCATGCTCGTCTCCTGCGAGGAGAAGTTGAACGGCGGCGCCAGGCCGGTGCGCGTGCGACCTTGCAAGCGTTGAATTCGGAATATGGGGGCGTAGGCTGCCGTCTGAAGGGGCTTTGGAACTACCATCCTCCTTCCAAATAGCAGCAGCGCATAGCCGGAGGAAACGCATGCTCACCAACGATGAAGGTGCGCGACAACTTGAACTCGACGGCCAACACCTCGTCGACAGCCTGCCGGAGGCCGCCTACGACGATATCGTCATGCTGGCGGCGCTGATCTGCGATGCGCCGATCGCGCTGGTGACGCTGATCGACCGGGATCGCCAGTGGTTCAAGGCCAGTACCGGTCTCGATGACACCGGTTCGCGCCGCGACGAGGCCTTCTGC
>JBKJTK010000497.1:0-5830 GCA_046590875.1 Chiayiivirga sp. | reverse complement strand
TCTGGCTCAGCATCTCCGGCGTCACCACGAAGCCCCAGGCGCCGATCGCCTGCGCCGCGCTCGCGACATCGGTGCCGATCAACGCGGCCGGAGCGTTCATCGCGAAGTACACGCCCGGCTGCAGCACGCAGGCCGCAATCAGCGCCATCATCGCGACGAACGCCTCCATCAGCATGCCGCCATAGCCGATCAGGCGCACCTGGGATTCGTTGTCGAGCATCTTCGGCGTGGTGCCCGACGAAATCAGTGCGTGGAAGCCCGATACCGCGCCGCACGCGATCGTGATGAACAGGAACGGGAACAGGCTGCCCGACCACACCGGCCCCGTGCCGTCGACGAAACGCGTCAGCGCCGGCATCTGCAGTTCCGGCATCGCGAACACGATCGCGACGGCGAGCAAGAGGATTGTGCCGATCTTGAGGAACGTGGATAGATAGTCGCGCGGCGCAAGCAGCAGCCACACCGGCATCACCGCCGCAACGAAACCGTAGCCGATCAGCAGCCACGCAAGCGTCGTGCCTTCGAGGTGGAACATCGGCGCCCAGGCCGGATCGGTCGCGACCCGGCCGCCGAGCCAGATCGCCAGCATCAGCCCCACGAAGCCGATCAGCGACACCTCACCGATGCGACCCGGCCGCAGGAACCGCAAATACAGGCCCATCAGCAGCGCGATCGGGATCGTCATCGCGACGGTGAACGTGCCCCACGGACTTTGCGCCAGCGCCTTCACCACCACCAGCGCCAGCACCGCGAGGATGATGATCATGATCAGCAGGATGCCCACCATTGCGAAACTGCCGGCAGCATTGCCCATCTCGCTGCGGATCATTTCCCCGATAGAGCGGCCGTCGCGGCGAGAAGAAAAGAACAGCACCAGCATGTCCTGCACCGCACCGGCGAAAACCACGCCGAACAGGATCCACAGCGTGCCCGGCAGGTAGCCCATCTGCGCCGCCAACACCGGGCCTACCAAGGGGCCTGCGCCGGCGATCGCAGCGAAGTGGTGACCGAACAGGAGGGTTTTGTCGGTTGGCACGAAGTCCAGACCGTCGTTCTTCAAGTGCGCGGGGGTTGCACGGGTGCAGTCGACTTGCAACGCGTGATCGGCGATGAAGCGGCCGTAGAAGCGATAGGCGATCAGGAAGATCGACACCGAAGCTGCGACCAGCCACAGCGCGTTGATGTTCTCACCGCGTCCGAGCGCGATCACGCCCAGGCACGAGGCCCCCACGACGGCCAACAACGCCCAGCCCGATTTTGCCGCGATCGATGTCATGCGATGCCCTCCCGAGGCGAGGGCGCAGGATTCACGCTGCGGCTCAGCCGGTCAAGCTACCGCGCCGCCATGGATTAAGATTGCGGTGCGGTGCGTCTGGCCGGATCGCAGATTTTCGCGAACCGACCAAGCGCCGCATTCAGATGCGATCGATCCGTCCGGCGTAGCAGCCACGGCGCGCATAGTGCGCGTGCAGATAGGCGATTTCCGGGTTCGCGAATAAACGTGCCATCAGCGTTTCCGCGTCGCCGCCGTCGACCAGATCGGCGTCCCGCATCATGTGGTCGGCGTCGAACGCGCGCAGCGAAAGCATCCGTGTGCGCATCACCTCGGGGATCGTATCGAGTCGTTCGTAGGCGTGCTCCGCACCCTCGCGCACGAAGATCGCGTGCGAGGAGCGGTAGGGCGTGGCCGCGGGTTGGTGCAGGTAGTTGACCAGCAGCAGCGTTTCCCCAACGCACGCGTCGCGCATTTCGATGCGATCCGGAAAACCGGGTTGTGTGTCCGCGACACAGCGTCTTGCGCCTCGTTGCGCGAGGTCTGCGTCGGACAGGCCGTACAAGGGCAGGAAGGGGGCGGGGGAAAGTCCGGAGATGCGGAAGCGCATGAAAGGTCCTCGGCAGGAGTCGAGCCGCAGCGTAGCGAACGCGTGGCCGCCAGGCTCGCCGTTTTCGGACGTGGCTCTCGACGTGCCTTGTCCGCACTCGATCGGGTTTTTTGGCGATCGTGGCACGCGTTCACGGATTGTCGTACTGTGCGTTTGGGCGGGGGCGGGTGCTCTTTTGAGCGGGAGTTTCAACATGAAGCACAAGTGCATACGGCTGCTTGCGAGCATCGGATTGGCGGCGTTGGTTTTCGGTTCGTCGCTGGCCTTTGCCCAGATATCCCTCGGTACGGCGCAGAGCTTCGCTGTCCTGGGAGGCCAGACCGTCACCAACACCGGCGCGACTGCGCTCAACGCGAATGTCGGCGTGTTCCCCGGCACCGCCATCACCGGATTTCCGCCCGGCGTGGTGGCTGCTCCCGGGATGATCCATGCCGGCAATGCGGTGGCGGGGCAAGCGCAGAACGATCTCACCGCGGCGTACAACGCCGTCGCAGGCACGGCTTGCAATGTCGATCTGACGGGACAGAACCTGGGCGGGCTCACGCTGACGCCGGGCGTCTACTGTTTTTCCTCGGACGCGTTCTTGACCGGAACCCTCACCCTCGATTTCCAGGGCAACCCGAACGCACTCTTTCTGTTCAAGATTGGCAGCGCGCTGACCACGGCAAGTGCCTCGTCGGTCGTTTTGATCAACAGTGGTGGCACGACGTGCCCGCAAAACACTTTCTGGCAGGTCGGCAGCTCCGCGATTCTCGGCACGGGCAGCGTGTTCCGGGGAAACATTCTCGCCCTCACCAGCATCACGCTGACCACCGGCGCGCAACTGTCGGGCCGGGCGTTGGCGCGCAACGGTTCCGTGACCCTGGATACGAATAGCGTGACGGCCTGTGGGCCGCTAGCCTGCCCCGTCGTGACAGTGAACCCGTTGATCCTGCCGAACGGCTCTCTCGGAACGGCCTACAACCAGACGGTCTCGGGCAGTGGCGGCGCCACTCCTTACACGTTCTCGGTGACGAGCGGCGCACTGCCGAACGGGCTGACGCTCAACGCCAACACAGGCACCATTACTGGCACGCCTCTCGTCGCCGGCACGTCCAATTTCACCATCACCGCGGTGGACGCTAATGGTTGCCTGGGCAGCCGCGCCTACGTCATCACGATTGCCGCGGTCGCGTGTCCTGCCATCATCCTGGGACCCCCGACTCTCCCACCGGGAATGACGGGAATCGCCTATAACCAGACCGTAACGGCTAGCGGGGGCGTTGCGCCGTACACGTTCGTGGTGGCCAGCGGCGCGCTGCCGACCGGGCTGGCGCTCAACCCCACTACCGGCGCTATTACGGGAACGCCGACGACCGCGGGGCTCTTCAACTTCACGATCGGTGCCAGCGACGCCAACGGCTGCCCCGGCAGCACTCTCGGAGTTTCCATTACCATCACCACCCCTGTTTTGACGCCGCGTGTCATTCCGACACTCGAATTCGCCGGACTGGCGATTCTCATTCTGCTGTTGGCCGGAGCAGGATTGTTCACGCGGTACCGGTCTGCTGACTGAGGTAGCCGGAGAGACAAGATGCACCAAGAAGCCCCGCCTCGGCGGGGCTTCTTGCGGATGCGCCCGGCATGCTGATCTGTCAGGCCGGCAGGTGTTTCTTTTGCCGCCCGCTCTGCTGTACGAGTCGTTCCGACCCGCCGCGTCTGCCCGGCTACGCCTCCCGACTACGCGGTGAGGCGGCAGGCACGGGAAGCATCGCCGCGACTTGGTCCAACTGAGTGACCGTCTCCGCCAGGCGGGTACCCACGCGATCGGCGCCCGCAGTGGCGAGTTGGCTCCGGTTCTTGTCCAGCTCGTCCCCAAGCAGACCCCAGCGCCCAATGACGATCTTCAGTTCCGGAAAACGAGCGCGAGCGCGCAGGCAGATGTACTTGGTCTGGGCCAATCCACCGGGTGGCACCGAGGCGATGCAGAGGATCGCGGGGGCCTCGCGCTCCAGCAACGCGACAACATCCGAGGCGAGATGCGACGCAGACGCCGTCGTCCATTCGTAGCGAAGTGGATCGATGAGTTCGAGCAGCATGGCCATCGCCGTCTCGTCGGTGGTATCGCGCGCCGGACACAGGAGTAGCTTCACGCGGGCTGGCAGCGCTGCGGGCACGATCGCGGGAGCTACCGTGGTGGCTATTGCGGCGATCTCTTCGCGCAATTCCACCGCACGCCCTTCGGACTTGGCTTCCTTTGCTTCCGCCAGCGCCTCGGCCTTGGCTTCCTTCGCTTCGGCCCGAGCCTCGGCTTTGGCTTCCTTGGCCCCCGCCTTGTCGTCGGCAACGAGCTGTTTCGCGCTCGCGGCGCGCGAGCGACGCGCGAGTTCCTCGGCGATCTGGCGCGTGGCCTGCACGATGTACTTTTGTCCCTCCTCATCCAGTTTGTCGGCGCGCATGTCGCCGCGGGCCATCGCCAGCGCGGGCATCAGGATCTGGTCGTAGACCTGGTCCAGTGGTGCAACCCCCGCCTGATCTTCCGCGAGCTCGGTGGCTTCGTCCTGGTCGTGGGCAAGCAATCGCTGGTAGTAGCGGATCGGAGGGTCCAATGCAGGACGATCACCGAGCAGGGTTTCAAAGAAACGCAGGAACGGGACGTGCTTGCCCAGCACGACGAGGCAGACCGTGAGTGGCGATGCCAGGACGAGACCCACTGGCCCCCAGAACCAGGTCCAGAACGCGACCGACACCAGCAATGCGGCTTGCGAAACGCCAATGCCGCGGCCGTACATCAGCGGTTCCACCGCCATGTTGGTGATCAGATCAAGCCCGGCGAACAGTCCGACCACCATGAGCGCGGTCGACCAGTCGCGTGAGATGAGCAGACTCAGCGCGATCGGCAGCAGCGCGGCCAGCCACGGGCCAAGATAGGGGATGTAGCGGAATACGGCAGCGAAAAACCCCCAAAGCGGCGCGTACGGCACGCCGATGATGAACAGGCCCAGCATCACCGCGATGCCGAAGCCCGTATTCACGATCAACTGCATCATCAGGTAGCGACTGATGCGCTCGCCGGCATCGTCGAATGCGCGGGTGGTCTCTGCGAGTTGGACCTGACCCACCAGTGCGATCACGCGGTCGCGCAAGTCCTCGCGGTTGATCAGCATGAAAATCATCAACACCAGCACGAGGCCGGCGTTCGCGATCGGCTCCAGCATCGGTCCCGCCACCGACCAGATATTGGAGAGCCCGAACGGGCCCTCCTCCGAAACGATCTTCACCGATTGCGGCTCTCCGCCGCTGCCGGGGCTTGGGCTCGGCGCTGGCTCCGCTTGCTCGATCTCGCTGACGATTCGCTGCGCCACCGCCTGCGCCTTGTCGACCAGGCCTTCTCTTCCGCGCGCGCGCAGCGAAGCGATCTTCGCGTTGATGTTCTGCTCGTAGCGCGGGTAGGTGTCGATCAAGTCGGTGATCTGGCGCGTCACGGCCCAGCCGACCATGCCGGCGGTGGCGAGCGCGAGCAGGGTGACGAGAATCACGCCGGGCGCACGGCCGAGTCCGCGTCGTTGCAGCCAGCTCACCGCGGGCGTCAACAGAAACGTCAACAGAATCGCCAGCGCCACCGGGATGAGGACCACCCGGGCCCAGTAGAGAAATCCAAGCACCAGCGCCAGGCCGAACAGGATCGGCAGGGTACGCGTAATCACCGGAGCCTGAGGAGTCAAGATTTCATCTTCGTGCTCGGTTGGAGTGAGCAGCATAGTCGCGCATCAAGCGTTCGTCGAACGCTTGGCGCGCCCGCCGCACGATCACGCAGCCCCGTTTGGCTGCTGGTTACGCTTAGACTTGCCTCTTCCGTGGCAATGGGGGGGGCGTCGGATGAAGCACCGGATCACGAGTCTGGCGGCCGCACTGATGCTGGCGCTCGCCAGTCACGCCCAAGCGCCGGCGGATGCAGCGATCACGCC
>JBKJTK010000315.1:0-3776 GCA_046590875.1 Chiayiivirga sp. | reverse complement strand
CGGGGTGTGGCTGACCTTGCCCGCACGTGGCACGCGTCTGAAGGGCCATGTCGAGGCCATCCGGCTGCTGGCACGACTGCGTTCGCAGGGCGTCGACGCGCGTCTGCTGCTGCTGGGCGCCCGCGCGACCGGCCGCGAGGGCTATTTGCAGGAGTTGGAGCGGCTCGCGCAGCACTTGGGCGTTGCCGCGCAACTCGCCATGACGCCGCCGCGTGCCGATGTACGCGACGTGCTGGCCAGTTCTGACCTGGTGCTGCAACTTTCCGGCAAACCCGAAGCCTTTGGGCGCACCGCGGCCGAGGCCTTGAGCCTGGGCCGGCCGGTGTTGGGATTCGATCACGGTGGGGTGGGTGAAATCCTGGCGCAGAATTTTGCGATCGGGCGCGTCGCTGCGGGGGACGAGAACGCCCTGCTGACGCGCGCGCTCGAACTGCTGAAACTCCCCCCGCCGGTGTCGCGCTATACCGGCTCGACGTTGGTCGAGATGCAGCGTGCGACCTTGGCGGTTTACGCGGAGCTGGCCGGTGGTTGAGCCGCGACGCACCGATGCGGCCGTCTGGTTGTTGCTGGGAGTCCCGGTCTTGCTGCCCTTCGGACGTGCCGCCGAGTTGCCGTTGTTGCTCGGCGCGCTGCTCGGACTGATCGCCGCGCTGCGCGGCCGCATCGATTGGCGTGCGCCGTCAACGCGGCTGGCCTTGCTGATGTTCGCGGCTTACTGGTTGCCCGAATTGCTTTCGGCTTTCGACGCGGTCGCGCCGGGCAAGAGCTGGACCGAGGTCGGAACGGATCTGCGCTTTCTGCTGTTCCTTCTGTTCGCCACGCATCATCTGTGCGATGCGCGCCGGGTGCGGCTCGCGGGCACGGGAATCGCGCTGCTGCTGGCGTTCTGGTGCGTCGATGCGTTGCTGCAGGCCGCGACCGGTTGGAGTCTTGGCGGCGCGGCCGAGAGCGATCGCCTGAGCGGTATCTTCGGCGACGACAACCTCAAACTGGGTGGCGTGATCGCGACCTTGGCGCCCTTCGGACTGCTGCTCGCCTGGGAACGCGGCGGTGCGCGCGCCGCGCTGCTGGCATTCCTCGTCGTGCTCGCCGTCGTGCTGTTGGCCGGCGCGCGCGCGGCCTGGGTCAGTCTCGCGCTGGTGACCGCATGGGTGTTGTGGCGCCAACTCGGCGCAAGACATGGCGCGTACGCCTTGTTCGGCGTGATCGGGCTCGCACTGGGCGCGGGTGTTGTCGCGAATGCGCTCTCGCCGCGCTTTGCCGAACGCGTCGATCGCACCGCGACCGCGCTGGGCGGCGATGTGGCGGAGTTCAATTACGCGCTGGCAGGGCGGCTGCCGATCTGGCGCACGGCGCTCGCCATGAGCGCGGCGCATCCAGTCAACGGCGTAGGTGTGCGTGGCTTCCGCTACGCCTATCCCGAATTCGCGGCGCCCGACGATCCGTGGGTCGATCGGACACGCGGGCAGGGGGCGCTGCACGCACATCAACTGCTGCTGGAACTGCTGAGCGAAACCGGCGCGCTCGGATTGCTGTGTTGGCTCGCGGGGGCCGGATTCGCATGGCGAGCCTGGTTTCGCGCCGATGCATCCGCGCGGGCACGGGCGGCGGCACCCGCGTACGCGCTGGCCGCGATGCTGTTTCCGTTCAACACCCATTACGCGGTGTATTCGAGTTTCTGGTCCGTGCTGCTGTTTACGCTGTTGGCACTGTTGGTGGCGGCGTTGCACGCAGGCGACGAATCTCAATCGGCGTAGGCCACCCCCAAGGAAGCGGGCGATTGGCTCGCGTCACTCGCCGTAGGCAGATGGCACACCCTCAGGCTGGCGTTTGAAGCGCTGATGGATCCACAGGTACTGCCCGGGCACGCGCCGGATCATGCTCTCGATCGCCGCCATCACGCGCGTGGTGTCGGCGACTGCATCGGCACTCGGAAAATCGGTCAGCGCCGGCTGGATTTCCAGTTCGTAGGTTCCATCGCTGCGGCGACGATGGAAGAACGGCAGCACCGCCGCCCCCGACAGGCGCGCGAGTTGATGGGTCGAGGTCAGGCTCCACGCCGGTCGCCCGAAGAACGGCACGAACACGCTGTCGCCGCGACGCGTTTCCTGGTCGGGCGCAAACCAAAGCGCGCCGCCTTGTTTGAGATGACGCAACGCCGGACGCAGTTCCTCGCGCGAGAACATCGCGCTCGCATAACGCAAGCGACCGCGTTTCACCGCCCACTCCAGCACCGCACCATCGTGTGGGCGGTACATGCCGGCGAGCGCGATGTGGTCGCATAGCAGACGACCGCACAGTTCCAGCGTCAGGAAATGGGCCGAGATCAGCATCACGCCACGGCCCTGGGTGCGCGCGGCTTCGATATGTTCGAGTCCCTGGATTTCCACGTCACGCCGCATCGGCGTGATTGATCCCCACCAGGCGCGCGCGAACTCGAACGCGCCGATGCCGAGAGAGGCATAACTCTCACGCAGCAAACGCTCTCGCGCGGGCAGGTCGAGCGCTGGAAAGCAGAGTTCAAGATTGCGCCGTGCGATCCGATCCCGCCGCCGCAGCAACCACGGCAAGACCCGCCCGATCGCCCGTCCGAGCGCGCGTTGCAGCGGCCACGGAATCTGCGCCAGCAGCCACAACCCGCCCACGCCGATCCAGCCCGGCCAGTGGCGCGGCGACAGTGGAGGCGATGGCAATGGAGGCGGCGACATGCCGCGATTGTAGTGGCCAACCGCGGCCATTCGCGGCCTTTCCGCTATCCTTGCCCGATGCCGCCGACCGTGCCGACCGCGCCATGATGCGCGCGCTCTACACCATCACCATGTACCTGCTGACGCCGGTGATCCTGTACCGGCTCGCGTTCCGTGGTCTGCGCGCACGCGGCTACTTCTCGCGTTGGTTCGAGCGCTTCGGTTTCTTCCCCGAGCCCGGTCTGCACGACAGCGTCTGGGTGCACGCGGTTTCGGTGGGCGAGGTCAACGCGGCCGCGCCGTTGGTCGAGGCGCTGCGACTGCGCTATTCGGATCGGCGCTGCGTCGTCACCACGGTGACGCCGACCGGCTCGGATCGCGTGCGCCAGCTGTGGGGCGACGAGGTATTCCACGTCTATCTGCCCTACGATTTGCCGGCCTCGATACGGCGTTTTCTCGACCGCGTTCGACCGCATATCGCGGTGATCATGGAAACCGAAATCTGGCCGAACCTGTTTCTGGAATGCGAGCGGCGTGGCGTCCCGATCGTGGTCGCGAACGCACGTCTGTCGGAGAAGTCGCTGCGTGGCTACGGCCCGGTGCGACCGCTGGCGCGCGCCGCAATCCGCTGTGCCACCTTCGTGGCGGCGCAATCGCAACTCGATGCGGAACGCCTGCTTGAGCTGGGTGCACGGCCCGAGCGACTGCGCGTGGTTGGCAATATGAAGTACGACATGCGCGTGCCGGACGACATCGCCGAGCAGGCGCGGCAGTGGCGCGCCGGCTGGGGTGCGGCGCGACCGGTCTGGATCGCGGCCAGTACCCACGAGGGCGAAGAGTTGGCGGTGATCGAAGCCCACTCGCGCCTGATGCGGCGCTTTCCTGATGCTCTACTGATGGTCGCGCCGCGCCATCCCGAGCGTTTCAAGCTGATGGCGCAGCTATGCCGCAGCTACGGTTTCGTTACCGCGACTCGCAGTGAGGATCGGTTCGCTGCTGCCGACACCCAATGCTTCGTCATCGACTCGTTGGGGGAGCTGGTGCCGTTCCTCGCCGCCGCCGACATCGCCTTCGTGGCGGGCAGCCTCG
>JBKJTK010000285.1:0-6200 GCA_046590875.1 Chiayiivirga sp. | reverse complement strand
ACGGTGAGGCGAGCGCCGGACCCAGCGAGCGGGGCTGTCGCGGCGTAACCCGATTCGATCCAGGCTGCGCCTTTCGCAACGCCGGCGTTGATGCGAACCGGCAATGCAGCGCTACCGCGACCATCATCGATCTTCGCAACCGCGCCTTCTGATAGTCCCCGCGACAATGCATCCTCGGGATGCAGCACGATGCAGGCGCCACGGTTGAGCGGATGCGCATTGAGTGGCGCTGCACGTCGCAGCACGGCGTCGGCGCGATAGATCGCCGTAGTTTCGATGCGGATGAGCCCTGTTGCGAGGGCTGTCGAAGCGCCTTCGCTGCGAGATTCGCGTTTCGATAGCCCTGAGCCCGTCTCCCTCGCATGGCGTTGCATCGTGGCACGCAGGCCAGCGATGTCGACGAAATCGAAACCACTCAAGCCAAGCGACCCTCCCAACGCTCGCAGCACACGCCAGCCCGGACGCGTGTCGCCAGGCAGCTTCGCGCCGGCGGGCAAAGTCTGTTCGCGTCCATCGACGTTGGTCAGCGTGGCCTCGATTTCCGGCAACAAACCAATGGGCAGCAGCACCTGTGCAATCTGCTTCAACGCGGCACTGGCATAAGCCGCGAAGGCGACCACCTTCTTGCTTTGCGCAAGCACTTGGAGCGCCTGCGCGTTGTCGCTGAAATCGTACTCGGGCTCGATGCCGAAGAGCAGATAAGCCGAACGCGGCTGCGTCAGCATCGCGCCCGCATCCATGCCGCGCGGCAGCACGCCGGCGCTCACCAGTCCGATGGCGTTCGCACCCTGCGGCAGTTCGTTGACGTGCGCACCGGTGCAGCGCGCGATATAGCGCGCCAGTGCCCGCAGCCACGAGGCCTGCGGGTGGTTCAGAGCGATCTCGCCCAACACCAATACGGCGCTCGACGCCTCTCGCAGCGATTGCGCGATAGCCCTATCGGAATCCAGGACACTTGCGCTTGCCAAGGCTTCGGCCACACCTGTAGGCGGCGTCTCGGCACTGCCCTCGCCGGCCGCCCCAGCAACGCGCAGCAGTGCGTCGACCATCGCGTCGGGCGCGACCAATTGCAAGGAACGCAGGTCGAAGTTGAAATCGAATTCAACCGGATTGATCGCACTGATCTTTGCACCACGCTTCCAGGCCTTGCGCAGGCGATGGCCGAGCAGCGGGGCTTCGTGACGCGGATTGCAGCCCACCAGCAACACGCTGTTGGCCTGCTCGATCAAGGCCAACCGCAACTCGAACGGCGCAGCAATGGGATCATCGCCGAAATCGACGGTACGCAGGCGGTGGTCGATATTGTCGCAACCCAGGCCGTCGGCGAGACGGCGCAGCAAGACACCTTCCTCGTTCGACGTGGCCGGATGCACCAGCACGCCGAGCTGTTCGCCCGGCTGCGCCTTGAGCAGCTCCGCCGTCTTCGCCAAGGCCTCGTCCCAGCTCGCTTTCCGCCAGTTGATGCCTTCGCGCAGCATCGGCGTGGTCAAACGATCCTCGGTCTGCAAGCCGGTGTGACTGTAGCGGTCGCGATCCGAAAGCCAGCTCTCGTTCACCGCTTCGTTATCGCGCGGCACGCTGCGCAGCACTTCCCCGCGACGCGTATGCAGAAACAGGTTGGAACCGAGCGCGTCGTGATAGCCAATCGATTCGCGCGCCACCAGCTCCCAAGGCCGGGCCCGGAAGCGGAACGGCTTGTTGGTCAACGCGCCGACGGGACAGACATCGATGATGTTGCCCGAGAGTTCCGATTCAATACTCTTGCCAATATACGTGCCGATCGCAAGATTCTCGCCACGGCTCATGCCGCCGAGTTCGTAAGTTCCGGCGATCTCGGCCACAAAGCGCACACAACGGGTGCAATGGATGCAGCGCGTCATATCCGTTGCGATCAACGGACCGACGTCTTCGTCGGGTACCACGCGCTTGCGTTCGGTAAAGCGGCTGACCGAGCGGCCATAGCCCATCGCGACATCTTGCAACTCGCACTCGCCGCCCTGGTCGCAGATCGGGCAATCGAGCGGATGGTTGATCAGCAGGAACTCCATCACGTTGCGCTGCGAATCCAGTGCACGCTTGGACTGCGTGTAGACCTTCATGCCCTCCATCACTGGCGTGGCACAGGCCGGCATCGGCTTGGGCGCTTTCTCGACATCGACCAGGCACATGCGGCAGTTCGCCGCGATGCTGAGTTTGTCGTGATAGCAGAATCGCGGAATGGCAACCCCGGCCCTGTCAGCCGCGTGGATGATCATCGAGCCCTTGGGCGCGATCATGGCCTTGCCGTCGATCTCGATGTTGACGTGATCGGGCGGGGTGGCGGGATTCGCCGGCTGCGCGCTCACGGCCTCGCTCCAGACGCAAAAGCATCGGTCCGCGAATAAACGCAAATGAACGCGAATGAAGCAGAGAATTTGCGTTCATTCGCGTTCATTTGCGGAATGACCTTGCTGATCGGCCTCATGCGGCTACTCCCGCGGGTTCGATGGCGATGGACTCGTCGACCGCGGGCGCATCGACGATCGAACGCCCATGCTTCACGTAGTACTCGAACTCATGCCAGTAATGCCGCAGCATGCCCTGCACCGGCCAGGCCGCAGCCTCGCCGAAAGCGCAGATGGTGTGGCCTTCAATCTGGCCCGCCGCGGCTTTCAGCAAGGCGACATCATCCATCGTGGCCTTGCCGTCGACGATGCGTGTCAGTACGCGATACATCCAGCCCGTTCCTTCGCGACAGGGCGTGCATTGGCCGCAGGATTCGGCGTAGTAGAACCGCGCGATGCGCTGGCAGGCGCGCACCATGCAGGTGCTGTCGTCCATCACGATCACCGCGCCCGAGCCCAGGCCGGAACCGGCTTTCTGCAGCGAGTCGTAATCCATGGTGCAGTTGAGCATGATGTCGCCGGGCAACACCGGCATCGACGATCCGCCCGGGATTACCGCCTTCAACTTGCGGCCAGTGCGGATGCCACCTGCCATTTCGAGCAGGTCCTTGAAGGACGTACCGAGGCGGATTTCGTAGTTGCCCGGCTTGTTCACATGGCCCGACACCGAGAACACCTTCGGTCCGCCATTGTTCGGCTTGCCAAGATTGAGGAACCACTCCGCGCCGTTGCGCAAGATCGCAGGCACCGAGGCGTAGGTCTCGGTGTTGTTGATCGTGGTCGGCTTGCCGAAGAGGCCGAAGTTGGCCGGGAACGGCGGCTTGAAACGCGGCTGGCCTTTCTTGCCTTCCAGCGATTCCATCAGCGCGGTTTCTTCGCCGCAGATGTAGGCACCCGCGCCGAGCGCATTGTGGATGTCGATGTCGACGCCGCTGCCGAGCACGTTTTTGCCTAGCCAGCCGTGCGCGTAGGCGTCCTTCAAGGCCTGTTCGATGCGCTCGAACGGCTCGTGATGGAATTCGCCGCGCATGTAGTTGTAGGCGACGCTCGAACCGGTCGCATAGCAAGCGATCGCCATGCCCTCGATTACCGCGTGCGGGTTGTAACGCAGGATGTCGCGGTCCTTGCAGGTGCCGGGCTCGGACTCATCGGAATTGCACAGGATGTACTTCTGGCCCGGCGCCGACCGCGGCATGAAACTCCACTTCAGTCCGGTCGGAAAGCCCGCACCACCGCGGCCGCGCAGGCCAGACGCCTTGACCATGTCGATGATCGCGACCTGATCCATCTTCTCCGTGAGAATCTTGCGCAAGGCCTGGTAGCCACCGGATTTCAGATAGCTGTCATAGGACCAGGGCTGGTCAAAATGCAGCGTGGTAAAGACCACGTTGTGTTCCTGCGGAACAGGACCGACGGGACCGCTGTGTTCGTGATTTGCCATGTCCCGATTCACTTCGGAAACCTCACTTCGGAATGCTCACTTCAGCGCGTCGAGAATCTCGTCCACCTTGGCGGTGTCGAGATTTTCGTAGTAGTGACCGTTGACCACCATCATCGGTGCACCGGCGCAGGCGGCCAGGCATTCTTCCTCGCGCTTGAGATAGATGCGGCCATCGCTGCTGGTTTCACCAAGTTTGGTGCCGAGCTTGTTCTCGCAGTAACGCACCAGATCTTCCGCACCGTTGAGCCAGCAACTGATATTGGTGCAGATCGCGACGTTGTTGCGCCCCACGTCGTGGGTTTCGAACATCGAATAGAACGTGGCGACCTCATACGCCCACACCGGCGGGATATCGAGATACTTCGCCACTGCAGCGATCAACTCGTCGCTGAGCCAGCCGCCGTTTTGTTCCTGCGCCACGAACAGGCCCTGGATCACGGCCGAACGTTTGCGATCCGGCGGAAACTTCGCCAGCCAAAGATCGATATGTGCACGCGTGTGGTCGTTGAGCGCGACCTGGGGGTCGACGTCCTTGACTGCCGCGAAATTGCCGGTGGCCTTCATCGCTGACTGCTCTTATCGATCGATTTCGCCGAACACGATGTCGTAGGTGCCGATCATGGCCACCACGTCAGGCAGCATGTGGCCGCGCACGATCGTGTCCATCGAAGAAAGGTGGGCGAATCCTGGCGCGCGCAGCTTGACGCGGAACGGCTTGTTCGCGCCGTCGGAAACGATATAGGCGCCGAACTCGCCCTTCGGTGCTTCGACCGCGGCATAAGCCTCGCCGGCCGGCACGCAATAGCCTTCGGTGAACAATTTGAAGTGGTGGATGAGCGCCTCCATGTCGTCCTTCATCTCCTCTCGCGAGGGTGGGACAACCTTGTAGTTACTCAACATCACCGGCCCGACGAGCGTGCGCAGCTTGTCCACGCACTGCTTGATGATGCGGGTGGACTGGCGCATTTCTTCCACGCGCACGAGGTAACGGTCGTAGCAGTCGCCAGTGACGCCGACCGGGATATCGAAGTCCACTTCTGCGTATTTCGCATACGGTTGCTTCTTGCGCAGATCCCAAGCGATGCCGGAGCCGCGCAGCATCGGGCCGGTCATGCCCCAGGCCAGCGCCATTTCGGGCGGCACTACGCCGATGCCGACGGTGCGTTGTTTCCAGATACGGTTGTCGGTGAGCAGGGTTTCGTACTCGTCGACTCGACGCGGAAAATCGAGGCAGAACGCGTCGAGGAAATCCAGCATCGAGCCTTCGCGCCATTCGTTGATGCGCTTGAGCTCCTTGCCCTTGCGCCAGGGCGATTCCTGGTACTTCGGCATTTGCGCAGGCAGATCGCGAAAGACCCCGCCGGGGCGGTAGTACGTGGCATGCATGCGCGCGCCTGAGACCGCCTCGTAGCAGTCCATCAGTTCTTCGCGCTCGCGGAACGCGTACAGGAACAGCGCCATCGCACCAAGATCCAGGCCGTTGGTGCCGATCCACATCAGATGATTGAGAATTCGCGTGATCTCGTCGAACATCGTGCGAATCCACTGCGCGCGTTCGGGCGCCTCGATGCCCATCAACCGCTCGATCGCAAGCACGTAGGCGTGCTCGTTGCACATCATCGAAACGTAATCGAGGCGATCCATGTAGCCGATCGACTGGTTGTAGGGCTTGGATTCGGCCAATTTCTCGGTGCCGCGATGAAGCAGGCCGACGTGCGGGTCCGCGCGCACCACGGTCTCGCCATCCAGTTCCAGCACCAGGCGCAGCACGCCGTGCGCGGCCGGATGCTGCGGGCCGAAATTCATCGTGTAATTACGGATTTCCTGCATGGCTTAGGCCACTTTGAAAGCGTAGGGGTCCGCAAATGAACGCGAATAAACGCGAATAGGGATCAAGAAAAGAAGCCTGTTCTTGCTCAATTTGCGTTCATTCGCGTTGATTTGCGGACTGGATTGCTCTTTCATCGTCACTTTCCCGCAGAACTTTCGGCCTGCGCCTGCTCGAACCGCGAATCGTCGCGGATCACCCGCGGCACCAGCACACGCGGCTCGATGCTGACCGGCTCATACACCACGCGACCTTTCTCCGCGTCGTAGCGAACTTCGACATTGCCGATCAGCATCGAGCCGCGTGTGCTGGTGCCGCGCGTGATCCGCGACGATTCGCGGTTTGAACAGGCTCAGGCCGAGAGCGCCAGCGGCACTTCACCGACGCCGAGCGGAGTGAAGTAGATCATGCAGGAAATCCGCAATTACACGATGAACTTTGGCCCGCAGCATCCGGCCGCACACGGCGTGCTGCGCCTGGTGCTGGAACTGGATGGCGAGACCGTGATGCGTGCCGACCCGCACGTCGGGCTGCTGCATCGCGGCAC
>JBKJTK010000196.1:0-7205 GCA_046590875.1 Chiayiivirga sp. | reverse complement strand
TCGATCGCATCCAGCCAGAAGGCGGTCGGCGACGAGGCCCATCTCACCCTGGACGTTCTCGGTTACGAGGCCTTTGGCCACGTGCATGTCGGTGCGGCTTCCGGACACCTGGCGATGCTGACGGAAGGCGGTTCCGCATCGATCTATATTGAAGCGAACGAACGTTTCCGCCTGCCATCCGACACGACACGCGATGTGATCATGGTCGGCCCCGGCACCGGCGTAGCGCCGTTCCGCGGCTTCTTGCAGGAACGAATCGCTACCGGCGCCCGCGGCCGCAACTGGCTGCTGTTCGGCAATCCGCGCTTTCGCACCGATTTTCTGTATCAGATCGAATGGCAATCCGCGTTGAAGAACGGCTCCTTGCATCGGCTCGATCTGGCGTTTTCGCGCGATGGGTTGGCCAGCGTCGATGCCGTCACCGGGATCGCGCGCAAGACCTATGTCCAGCATCGGTTGATCGAGCGCGCGCGAGACGTGTACGACTGGCTCGAAGGCGGCGCGCAGCTTTACGTCTGCGGCGCCATCGCGATGGGCAAGGATGTGCACGCGGTGTTGCGCGACATCGTGGCGCAGCAACGCGGCGTCGATGCCGAAACCGCCGAAGACTATCTGAGCGAGTTGCGGCGCCAGGGCCGCTACGCCCGGGACGTGTACTGATGAGCAAGATCGTGAACGCAACACGTAGCCTGGGTAGAGCGCAGCGAAACCCGGAGCATTGCGCCTTTCCCCGGGTTACGACCGTTGGTCCAACCCGGGCTACGAAGTCCGGCACATGAACACCCACTCCGTCGAAGACATCAAGGCCGAGAGTCACCGCCTGCGCGGCTCGCTGCTGGAAAGCCTGGCCGATCCGGTCACCGGCGCGCTGCGTGAATCCGACCAGACCCTGATCAAGTACCACGGCAGCTATCAGCAGGACGATCGCGACCTGCGCGACGAACGCTGGCGGCAGAAGCTCGAACCGGCGTTCCAGTTCATGATTCGCACCCGCACCCCGGGCGGCGTGGTGACGCCCGCGCAGTGGTTGCAGCTCGATGCGATTGCCACGTGCTACGCGAATCATTCGCTGCGCATCACCACGCGCCAGGCCTTCCAGTTCCACGGCGTGATCAAGACCGAGCTCAAGCTCACGATGCAGGCGATCAATGCGGCCTTGATCGATACGCTCGCAGCATGTGGCGACGTCAACCGCAATGTGATGGTGGCGGCCAATCCGCTCGCGTCCTCGGTGCATGCCGCGGTCTATTCGCAAGCCGCCGCATTGTCCGAGCATTTCTTGCCGAACACGCGCGCCTACTACGAAATCTGGCTCGACGGCGAGAAACTCGAGGGCAGCGGTGAGGAAGAGGAGCCGATCTACGGGGCCACATATTTGCCGCGCAAGTTCAAGACCGCATTCGCGGTGCCGCCGCTCAACGACGTCGACGTGTTCGCCAACGATCTGGGTTATATCGCCGTCGTCGAACAAGGAGTCTTGCTGGGCTATAACGTGACCGTTGGCGGCGGTATGGGCGCAACGCACGGCGATGCCGAAACCTATCCCCGGCTGGCCGATCTCATCGGTTTCGTCACGCCCGACCAGGTGATCAAGGTCGGCGAAGCAGTAGTCACGACGCAGCGCGACTACGGCAACCGTGCCGTGCGCAAGCGCGCACGGCTCAAGTACACGATCGACGACCGCGGTCTGGAATGGTTCAAGCAGGAGGTCGAACGCCGCGCCGGGTTCTCTCTCCCCGAGGCGCGGCCGTTCGCCTTCGAGCACAGCGGCGATCGCTACGGCTGGGTCGAAGGCGAGGACGGTGGCTGGCATTTGACCTTGCACGTGGTTGCGGGTCGCATCGCTGACCGCGACGACGCGGCGCATCTGACGGGACTGCGCGAGATTGCGCGCGTACATCGCGGCGAGTTCCGTCTGACTCCCAATCAGAATCTGGTGATTGCCGGCGTTCCGTCCGACGAGCGCGCGCGCATCGATGGACTGGTGCGCGACTACGGGCTCGATGTGCACGCGCATGGCAGTGCGCTGGGTCGCGCGGCGCTGGCCTGCGTGGCACTACCGACGTGCGCGCTGGCGATGGCGGAAGCCGAGCGTTACCTGCCGGATTTCGTGGCGAAGCTCGACCCGCTACTGGCGCGGCATGGCCTCTGCGACGCACCAATCCTGCTGCGTCTCTCGGGTTGCCCCAACGGCTGCTCGCGTCCCTATCTGGGCGAAATCGCGCTCGTGGGCAAGGCGCCTGGCCGCTACAACCTGATGCTCGGCGCCGATCATCGCGGCGAACGTCTCAACACTCTGTATCGCGAAAACATCGACGAAGCCGCGATCCTCACCGAACTCGATCCGCTGTTCGCACGCTATGCGGCCGAACGCAACGACGCGGAAGGATTCGGCGACTTTCTCGTGCGCAACCACGTTGTCTCGCCCATCGCTTCCAAACGTATCACCTTGGAGTTGCAGTCATGAGCCCCCCGGATCCGGTTGCGGCCGCCGAAGATGGTCGCGCGTTGGCGGATCTCAATCGCTGGCTGGAGCGTCGCAGCGCCGAGGATCGCATCGCCTGGGCCTTGGCAAGTGGCGCGGAAAATCATGCGCTGTCGTCGAGTTTCGGTGCCCAGTCCGCCGTGGCGCTGCATCTGTTGTCGCAGCAGAAGCCGGATATCCCGGTGATCCTGATCGACACCGGCTATCTCTTCGCCGAGACCTACCAATTCATCGATCAACTGGTGGATCGGTTGAAACTCAATCTCAAGGTGTATCGCCCCACCTTGAGCCGCGCCTGGATGGAAGCGCGCCACGGGCGGTTGTGGGAACAGGGCCTGCCGGGCATCGAGCGCTACAACCGCCTGCGCAAGGTCGAGCCGATGCAGCGCGCGCTGGACGAACTTGGCGTTCGGACCTGGTTTGCGGGTCTTCGTCGCAGCCAATCCGAATCGCGCCTCGATACGCCCGTCGCCGAACTCAAGCAAGGCCGCTGGAAAGTACATCCGATCGTCGACTGGAGCGACCGCGACGTGTTCGAATATCTCAAGCGCCACAACCTGCCCTATCACCCGCTATGGGAACAGGGCTACGTCTCGATCGGCGACTTTCACACCACGCAACGCTGGGAGCCCGGCATGCGCGAGGAAGACACCCGCTTCTTTGGGTTGAAGCGCGAGTGCGGGATACACGTGGAGGCGTGAGGTCGGTTCTCTCTTCTCTAAAGGCAGCTTCCCCAGCTCCGCAGTAGAGAGGGCACCGTTGTCCTTACTCGAACGGCGCCGTGAAGATGCGGTCGAGGTTGATCGGGCTGAGGCGTTCGTAGACGTTGGCCTGATCCAGTTGCGAGTCGGCGGTGAGGTTGCCTGCTTCGGAGTCGAACACCAGACGGTTGCCCATGTAGTTGAGCGCGGGGCGCCGGCTGGCGCGGTTGGCTTCCGAGCCAGTCGCGGTGCGCGCGAGGCGTTTGCGGAAGTTGTCCTTCACCGAATACACCACGAGATCCTCGACCTGGTTGCTGTCAAATTCGTTGGCGTCGATATCGGTAGCGGTCGAGACGAAGACGATGGTCTGGCCGTCGCCGGAGATCGTGGCCTGGTCCGAGTTGCCGTTGGTGTTGCCGCCGGTCGCCGTGGTGCTGACCCGTTGCACGGCGTTGCGGACGAGATCGAGCAGGTAGACATTGCTGCCGGTCGCGCCCGGGGTCAGCGGCTGGTCGCTGCCGAACACGAGCTTGCTGCCGGAGTAATCGAGTTTCGGGACCATGCTGCCGCCGTTGGTGCTGCAATTGGCCGCACTCGCTGGGACGCCGACGCGTTGCGTGGCGCCAGTGACGAGGTTGCGCAGCATGATCTGGGTATTGCCGGCATCCATGCACGTCGGCATCGTGGTCAGCACGTTCTTGGCCTGCGTCTGCCACGCCACCCAGGTGCCATCGGCCGAAAGCACCGGATTCGAACTGGCGCCTTCGGCGTTCGTCAGCGATGGCGTTCCGTTGTCGTTGAAGGTCTTGCAGGAGATGCAGATCGCGTTCTCGGGCACGATCCCGATCTCGTTGCCAGGCAACGGCAACAGATAAATGTCGGGCTGGCCGGGCTTGCCCGGGCCGATCGCCGCATTGGGTTGGGTGAACACCGCGGCGTTCGCGGCAGGGGAAATCTGCGGCAACGTGCCCACACCCGGCGCTGCACCCATGCGGAAGGTGTTGCCGGTGATCATGTTGCGCATGTACACGCCCATGCCGCCGGCCTGCTTGCGTGCCTGCCTACGCTTTGCAGACTCGCCATGCACCTTGTTCACGCCAAGATCGTCAGCCACGAACACGATCAGCTGGCCGTTGGCGGAAATCGAGGGCTCGATCGCCTGGCCGGTGATCGTCGCGCCGTCGTCGTCGAGGCTGGCGCGGATGACGCGCTCGCAGGCCGCGCCGGATTCATCGAGGCCGCCCACGCATTCTGTGTCGACGCGGTAAATGTCGTAGCTCGCGTCCGGATCGCCCGCGGCCAGATCGGTGGCGAGCGACTGGAACGCGATGTATCGGCCCGAAGCACTGGGCGCTGGCGCCAGCGCTTCGGCATTGGCGGGCGGCACTGCAGCGACGATGCGGCGTTCGGTGATATCGAGCAGGGCGGCAGCGAACAGGCGCGGGTCGCGCCCGCCATCGCCGAGTTGGCCGTTTTCGTCGCTACCCCAGCACGAGACGCTGCCGCTGGCGGTGATCACGCAGGTATGCCTTCCGCCGGCGGTGATGGACTGCACCCCGATGCCGAGGTTGATCACGGGCGTCGGCGCTGAGCGGAAATCCACGCTGCCGTCGCCGAGCTGACCAGAATTATTGTCACCCCAGCAGCGTACCTCGCCGATGCTGGTCAGGGCGCAGCTATGGGATCCGCCTGCCGCGATCGCCTGCACGCCGCTGCTCAGGCCGGCCACGGGCGTCGGTAGCGGGCCGCCGAAATTCTGACCCCAACACGATACGGCGCCGGCAAGGCTCAGCGCGCAGCTGTGTTCGTCGCCGGTTGCCACCGCCTGTACCGTATTGCCGAGGCTGGCCACCGAGACAGGAGTGAGCTGGGTCGTGGTGCCGCCATCGCCCAGGCGGCCGCCGCCGTTGAATCCCCAGCATTGCAGGGTGCTGGCGGTGGTGACGGCGCAGGCGTGGTACTTGCCG
The DNA here is from genome assembly GCA_046590875.1 of Chiayiivirga sp. Classification (GTDB taxonomy): domain Bacteria; phylum Pseudomonadota; class Gammaproteobacteria; order Xanthomonadales; family Xanthomonadaceae; genus JALCLA01. The sequence continues at coordinate 2,052 of JBKJTK010000196.1, read as the reverse complement.
GCCGCGATCTTCGCGACCCCATTGCCCAGACCGCTCACCGCCACGGGTGTTGGCTGGTCGGTCTGGTTACCGTTACCGAGTTGGCCGAAGTTGTTGTAGCCCCAACACCAGACCGCGCCCCCATCCGTCAGGGCACAGCCGAACAGGTCGCCTGCCGTAACTGACTGCATTCCAGTGCCCAGACCCGCGACAGCGACCGGTGTCGGCTGGTTCGGCCCGACTCCGTTGCCCAGCGCGCCGGCCAAATTGCTGCCCCAGCACATCACGCCGTCGGTGCCGTTGATCGCGCAGCTGTTGTTGGCGCCCGCCGCCACCGTCTGCACGCCGCTGCCCAGGCCGGTCACGCCGACGGGCGACTGGCGGAAATCCGTGCTGCCGTCGCCCAGTTGTCCGCTAACGTTGCTGCCCCAGCACCGCAGGGCGCCGCCATTGATCGCGCAGGTATGACGCCCGCCGCCCGCGATCATGTTGGTCCCGGATGTCCCGCTGATCGTTGCCGCGACCGTGCGATACGATTGTATGCCGTCGCCAAGTTGCCCCGAGGCATTGTCGCCCCAGCAGTGAACGTCCCCATTGCGCAGCGCGCAGGTGTGGTCTTCGCCCGACGCCACGCCCGTCACTCCGCTGCTCAGTCCGGTCACCGCCACCGGGGTAGTGCGATCGGTGGTGGTGCCGTCGCCCAGGGTGCCAGTGGCGTTGTTGCCCCAGCACTGCAGCGCGCCGGCCGTATCGATGGCGCAGCTGATGGCGCCGGTGATGGCGATCGCCTGGGTACTGGTCAGCCCGGTCAATGCTTGCGGGGTGAGTGCATCTGAAGTGCTGCCGTCGCCGACCTGGCCGGAGCTGTTCTCGCCCCAGCACGACACGGTGCTGCTGGCCAGCGCGCAGTTGTGGCTAAAGCCTGCGGAGATGGCGCTCACGCCGCTTGCCAGGCCCGTGGTCGGCACGGGCACCAGGCGTTGGGTCGTGGTGCCGTCGCCCAGCTGTCCGGACAAGTTCAAGCCCCAGCACGACACCGCGCCACCGGCGAGGGCACAGGTGTGCCGACTGCCCGCCACCACCGCTTGCACGCCGCTCCCCAGTCCCGACACCGGCACCGGCATCGGCCGATCGGTCTGGGAGTTGTCGCCCAGTTGTCCCTGGAAGTTGTCGCCCCAGCACAGCAAGGCGCCAGCCGTCGTCACGGCGCAGCTGTGGCCGTCGCCCGCGGTGATCGACTGCGCCGGCGCGCCCAGGCCGACGACCTGCACCGGAATCGCGCTGTCGTTGCCGCTGCCGTCGCCCAGCTCACCATTCCCGTTGGAGCCCCAGCACCACACTTCGCCCGAGGTCTTGAGTGCACAGGCGTGGATCCCGCCCACCGCGATCGCGGTCACATCGCGATCCAGTCCCACCACCACGACCGGATGTGCGCGGCTGATGTTGGTGCCGTCGCCCAACTGCCCGAAAAAATTATCACCCCAGCACGAGACCGCACCAAGGGTGTCGAGCGCGCAAGTCTGGTAGAAATTTGCCCCGACCTGGACCGCGCCGGTGAACGGTGTCAGCTGTGCATTCGCGAGCGGCGCAAACAAGCCCAGCAACAGCAGCAACGCAAACTTCTTCATGAACGAGTTCCTGAGTAAAACGAGGGCACACCTCGCTGTTATGTGAATCCAAGCTTCGAGGGGACACCAACACCCTCAGCCGCTCATGCCTCCGTAGCGCATAACCATGGGGACACCCATGCCCTCAGAACACCAGGTTCACCATTGCCGTCGCCAACACGATGTATAGCAGGGACAGCGGCAAGCCGATGCGCAGCAGGTCCCAACCGCGATAACCGGCCGGGCCGGCCACCATCGAGAGCACCGGGTTGGAGACGCTGATGAGATTGTTGGAGGCGCAGAGCGCCACGATCAGCGCGAAGTGCAGCGGGTTGGCGCCGGCCGAGATCGCCACGTTGATCGCCATCGGCACCATGATGACGGTGGCACCGACATTGCTCACCACGAGTGCGAACACCATCGTGAGCAGGCCGATCGCGCCGTGGGCGCTGCAAGGCGCGATCGG